>JACMPN010000336.1 GCA_014377495.1 Candidatus Sericytochromatia bacterium | reverse complement strand
TCTTGAGGTGACGAGCCGCAGCCCTTCTACCCTGGTGGTCGCCATGCCCTCCTCACTGGCACCGCTGACGTTACGCCTCGCCCTCTGGGCCATCTGACGACACGGTCGGCGAGGGCGGCCTATCCGCTGCGTCGAGCCCTCCTAAGGTAGCTTCAGCCTTACCGGAACGCAGTGCAGGTCTCCCGGTGCTCGACCCAGGTCGTCCGGCTCATCCTAACGGCTGGACCACCTCACCGACCTGGGCACCGGCCACATCTCCCGGCCTGGGATTCCATGAGCTTCCACCTGAAGCCGCGGCAGGGATCTTGGGGGCAGGTCTGGCCCCTCAGCTGACATTCAGTGCTGCGGTCGGTTCGCCCGCGCCTGACTGTGAGATAATATAACCAGTTTGCTCAAGTTTCCGATCGGTGGGCGCAACCCACGTCCTGTCGGAAGCCCGACGATAGTGACAAAGACAAGCAGGCCCATGTTGCCTGCGGAGGACGGTTGACGATGAAAATCCGCCATACGGAAATGACGCCGAACCCCGATGCCCTGAAGTTCGTTTTGATGGAAGCACTGCCGATCAGTGGCGTCCGGCAGTTCGATGATGCGGCCAAGGCCGAGCAGGATCCGCTGGCTAAAGCCCTGTTTGCCCTGGGCTTCGTGCAGTCGGTGTTCTACACCCCCGAGTTCGTCACCGTCACCAAGGACTCCCAACTCGTCTGGGATGCTGTCATCCCCGAGATCAAGCCTGTCATCGAAGCCGAAGCCGACAACGTGACGGCCGATGCCACGACGACGGCTTCGGCCTCACCTGAGGGCGGCCCCACGGGCGATGTCCTGTATGACAAGATCCAGGACATCCTCAACAACCGCATCCGCCCGGCGCTGGCCGGTGACGGTGGCGGCCTCGAAGTCATCGGTCTCGACGGCTTCACCCTGAAGATCCGCTACCAGGGCGCTTGCGGCAGGTGCCCCAGGGCCGCCGCCGGGACCATGCGCGGGATCGGACACCTCCTGCAGACGGACGTGGATCCACGCCTCACCGTCATCGCCGGCTAGATTGGCGGGCCGTGAGGCCCCACCTGCTATGTGGGCAGGGGCCTCGGGTACCTTCCGGTACCAGTCGGCCCCTGCCCACTACGCATCTGGGACCCCACGACCCGTCAATCCGTTCCACTGTGCACAACAAACAGCCCCCGAATCATTGTGATTCGGGGGCTGTTTCATGCTGAGGCGTGAGATCCGGCAATCACCTGCCGGATCGATCTACTGCTTGATTTCGAGCTCCTGGATGGCTTTGGGCAACATTTTCTGGAGCGAGTCACGGTCGTTCTTCTCGAACGCGAACGGATCGGCCTTGAATGCCTCGGCAAACTTCTTGAGGGTCGGCAAGTCCAGTGCTTCCTTGGTTTCATTCGGGCCCACGCTGTAGACCCCTGACATCCCCGCCCCGTACGTCTGGCCATCGAGCTTCATGGTGGGTCCACTCCTGGACATGCTGTTCATCTCAGAGAAGCGGGACGGCTCGTTGTCAGTCAATGTCGCCTGGCACTCCTTGGACTTGGCGGTCAGGTCGTCGATAAGCGCCTCGGTCTTGGGGGACTTCTCGGGTGACTTGCCGACACCGATAACGTCCATCATGGCGGTGCCGCCATTGAGCAAATCCATCACGGCGTTTTTGAGCTGCCAGGGGATCTGGAGCTGGTCGAGCCAGTCCCGGACGATCTCCCGCTGGCCGGCCCGCATGTTGGCACCGTCCCAGCCCGTGGCTTTCTTCACGATGGCCAGCATGTCCAAGTCGGAGACGTTGCCGCTGTTGTTTTCATCAAGCGCTCTCAAGCCGTCCACGGTAGCGGCCGACTCGGTCTCGCTGGTGACGGTAATGCCACGCATCTGGCCCTCAGGAGCAAGCGCCAGGCCCTCACTGCCGGGCTTGTTTGAAATGATATCGATCAGGACATCCTTGACGGCGCTGTCGTTGCCCAGCCCCTTGCGGGCCAAGTACTGAAAGACTTGCAGGTGCTGGTCTTTCGGGATGTCGTCCCAAGAGTTGATTTCAACGCCGGACAGGTCGAGACCGACGGTTGCCTTGAGGTCGGTCAGGAGTTCATTTCGCCGGATCTGGCCGTCCTTGTTGGCATCGACGGCGGCAAAGATCTTGCTGCCCTTCTCGCCGAGCCCTGCCAAACCTTTCACCGGAAAGCTCAAGCCGCTCGGTGTGGCTGCCAGACGGATGGCGTCGGCGGTACCACCGGCACGGCCCAAAGCCAGATCCCGGATCACGCCCGTGGCTTGGTGGCTGAGGCCGAGGGACGTCACCCACTTGTTGATCGAAGTCGTCTGTTCCTTGGTGAGCGGCTTGGTGTTGTCGATGCCCAACTCGCTCCTGATGGTCTTGCTGACGTCGCCAGCGGAAACGGTTTGGTCCCCCTGGACATCAAACCTGGCGAGGGTGGCCTGGTCGCTTGGGGTGGTCACGTCCAAGTTGACGGCAGTCACCGCCAATTGTAAGGAATCGCTGGGTTGATCATCGGGATTGGCGGTCCGGCGGAGGAAGTTGGCGGTGGTCTGGGAGATCCCAGACTGCTTGATCAAACCTTCGAGTTTTTCCGTCTGCTGCGGCGTGGTGGCGAAGGGTGATCCAATGAGTTTCTGGATCAGCGCCGCAGCATCCTCTTTGGTGAGGTTGCCGTCTTTGGTGACGCCGTTTGCACCCAGCACCTTCCGGTCAAGGGCACGCAGCTTGTCACTGTCGCTCAGTGTCAGCGGACGGCCCACAACCTGACCGGCGGTCTGCGCAGCTTTGATGTCGTTGGTAATCATGGCGGGCCATCCTCTGTCGTGATACCCGTCTTATACCCGATTCTTGGCGATTTCATGCCTGAAATAAACACCGTTGCCCCACCCATCCACCGCCGTGACGCTTACATGTTGGAGACGAAGTTGGAGATCACCGACAAGAGGGGGGATGGGGCGACGAACAGGGCGACCACGCTGATGGCACTGAGGACCATGGCCAGGGCGATGCCCGGCGACGGCGGGGCATAGGGCTTGGTGTCGGCCGGTTCCCGGAAGTACATCAGTTTGATGATCGCCACGTAGTAATACAGCGAGACCACGGAGTTCAAGACGCCGACGAGTGCCAGCCAGGTGAAACCGGCCTGCACGGCAGCGCCGAACAGATAGAACTTGCCCATGAAACCCGCCAAGGGCGGCAGGCCCGCCAGCGACATCAGGCAGAGGCTGAAGATCGCCGCCGTCCAGGGCGCCCGTTTCGCCAGGCCCGCATAGGCGCTCAGCTCGGCAGAGTCCTGCTCGCGACCGACATAGAGCATCACGGCAAAGGCGCCCAGATTCATCAGGGCGTATGTGATCAGGTAGAACGTCACCGAGCCGAGGCTGGCATTCAGCGTGTCCGGACGATAGGCCGCCACCATGCCGCTCAGCAGATATCCGCCATGGGCAATGCTCGAATAGGCAAACAATCGTTTGATGTTGCGCTGGGCCAGGGCCACCAGATTGCCCAGGGTCATCGTCACCGCAGACAGGACGGCGATCATCAGGACCCAGCGGGTCTCCAACTGGCCCGAACTGAACGGCACGACGAGGAGCTTGAGCAAGGCGGCCACACCGATGAGCTTGGAGGTCATGGCCAAAAAGGCCGTCACCGGCATGGGGGCGCCTTCATACACGTCCGGCGTCCACATGTGGAAAGGGGCGGCTGACACCTTATAGAGGACACCGGCGATGCATAGGGCCATCGCAAAGACCAATGGCGGGTTGACCCCGGTGTTGCTGATGGACACGGCCGCAGCCGAAAAGTCCGTCGTGCCGGTCATCCCGAACACCCAGGAAAAGCCGTACAGCAGGAAAGCCGAACTGAGGGCGCCGAAGATCAGGTACTTCAGGCCGGCTTCGCTGGAACGGGCCTCCGACTTGCGCAGGCTGACCAGGATATAGCTGGGGATCGAGACCAGTTCCAGGGCCAGGTAGAAGGTCACCATCTCGTTGGCGGCGGCGAGCAGCATGCCGCCCAGGATGGCGAGGACGATCAGGACGTAATACTCGCCGTACTGGGTGATCCGCCGGCCGACGTAATCCAGGCTCAGGGTCAGCGACAGGGCGCCGGTGCCCAGGATCATCAGCCTGAACAGCGTCGAAAAGCCACTGGTGATGAACATGCCGCCAAAGGCCGCGGGCGCTTCGTAGCCGGACGTCCGCACGCCGATCATCATCCCGATGGCGGCCATGAGGCCGAAGATACCGAGCAGGCCGAGTTGACTCTGCTTTTCTTTGGGCACGAACCAGTCGGCGACGAGGATGGCGATCGCCGTGGCGGCCACCGTGATCTCGGCCGCCACGATGGGCGCCCAGGCCACAGCCAGGTAGGCACAGAGCAGGATCAGCAGTACGGCGCCCCCGATGGGGACGAGGGAGCTCCCCTGCGGGGTGAGGATGGTTTTGGATTCTTTGGAGGCGACGGCCATAGTTACACTCCCAGCAACGCAACCAGCTTGGTGGTGGCTGGATTGATGACATCGGTCAGTAGGGCGGGGTAAATGCCCAAAACCAACACCCCGGCCGCCAGGACCAGCAGGTTGAAGGCTTCGACCCCATTCAGATCAGTCAGTTTTGCCCAGCGGTCGGGCAGGGCCTGGAACCAGACCCGCTGCGTCAACCAGAGGGTGTAGGCGGCGGTCAGCACCAGGCTCGTGGCGGCGACGATGGTCAGGGCCTGGAAGCTCTGGAAGGCCCCCAGGAAGACGAGAAACTCACCGGCAAAGCCGGAAAGGCCCGGCACCCCGACATTGGCCATCGCCGTAAAGACGAAGATGGCACCGGCCGTAGGCATGATTGCCGCCAGACCCCCCAGTTCCTTGATCTCCCGGGTATGGGTGCGATCGTAGATCACCCCCACAAACAGGAAGAGCATGGCGGTGATCAGGCCATGGCTGAACATCATCAGCACTGCCCCGTTAAGTCCGATCTGGTTCATCGCCGCAATGCCGAGCAGGACAAAGCCCATATGACTGATCGAAGAGTAGGCGATGACCCGCTTGATGTCCGTCTGGGCCAAGGCAAGAAACGCCCCATAGACGATGTTGATCACGGCCAGGACGGCCAAAGTCGTCAGTAAGGGTTTGGCGGCTTCCAACCCGAAGAGGCCGAGGTTGAAGCGGATCATCCCGTAGGCGCCCATCTTCAGCAGCACGCCGGCGAGCAGGACGGACACGGCTGTCGGTGCTTCGACGTGGGCGTCGGGCAACCAGGTATGGAAGGGCACCATGGGCAGTTTGACGGCAAAGCAGACGAGTAGGGCCGCAAAGGCCAGGACCTGGACCCAGCCGGCGTACTGGCTGAACACCTTGGTCCCCTGCAGGGCCAGGAAGTCGAAGGTGTGGGCCGGGTTGAGGAAGTAGATCGACAGGAAGACGATCAGCATCAGGGCCGAGGCCAGCCCGGTGTAGAGGATGAACTTCATGGCGGCGTATTCACGGTTCTTGCCGCCGAACATCCCGATCAAAAAGTACATCGGGATCAGTTCCAGCTCCCACATGACGAAGAAGAGGAACAGGTCCAGCGAGGTGAAGACGCCGATGACGGCGCTTTCCAGGACCATCAGCAGCACAAAGTACAGCTTTGGATTCTTGGTGATCGTGCCACTGGCCAGCACCGCGACAAACATCAGCAAGGCGGTCAGCACGACCATCGGCAGGCTGAGGCCATCGACGGCGACCTGGTACTGGATGTTGAACTGCGGGATCCAGGACAGCTTGTCCATAAACTCGAAGGTGTTCGCCCGGGAGGCCGAGGGGACGAAGTTGGCGGCCATGACGCCGACCAGGATCATCTCCAAGCCGGCAAAGGCGGCGGCGATCGCCTGGGGTACCCGACCGCCCAGGGGGTTGGGGGCCAGGGCAATGACCAGCGCTCCCAGCATGGGGAGCAGCAGGATTGCGGCCAGGAGGAAGTGGTTTTGCTCGTAGGGGTTCATCGTTTTCGCCTTTAGATCCGGGTCAAAATCCACACGATGACGAAGAGGCTCGTCGTCGCGATGAGGGCGTAGGTCTGTACCCGGCCCGTCTGCAGCAGTTTCAGGCCCTCGCCGCCGGCGACGGTGCCCATGGCGATACCGTTGACGAGGCCGTCGACGACGTAGCGGTCCAGCATTGCCGCCACCGAGGCCCAGCCCAAGACCACCCGATCAACGAACGTGGCATAGGCCTCGTCGATGTAAAACTTGTGGCTCAGCATGTCGTGCAGGCCGGGCCAGTCCTTGGCCCAGCCGGCGGCATCGACGGTCTTGCGGATATAGATGGCGTAGGCCAGACCCGTACCGACAGCGAAGATCGCCGCACTCAGGGCGACCAGCGGCCAGTCCATGCCGGCCGTGGCATGGACCTGCTCGGCGCCGACGCCGCCATAGGCCAGGAACCGGTCGATGGCATGGCCGAACATCCCCGTGTCGAGCCAGCCGGCGGCGATCGAGGGCACGGCGAGGATGAGCAGCGGTGCCGTCATCAGCGTCGGGGACTCATGCGGGTGGGCGTGGCCACGGTAGCTGCCCTCGAAGGTGAGGAAGTACAGGCGGAACATGTAAAAGGCGGTCATCGTGGCGGCGACGACGGCAAGGGCGAAGATGCCGGGGTTGTGAGCCCACGTGGCGTGGAAGATCGCCTCTTTGCTCCAGAACCCGGCCGTGAGGAACGGCAGGCCCGTGATGCTCAGCGTGCCAATCAAAAAGGTGATCCGGGTCAGCGGCATGGCGGCTTTCAGCCCGCCCATCTCGCGGATGTCCTGGGTGTGCACGGCATGAATGACCGAGCCGGCCCCGAGGAAGAGCAGCGCTTTGAAAAAGGCGTGGGTGAACAGGTGGAACAGACCGGCCTTGTAGCCAACCGGGCCCATGCCGAGGGCCAGCATCATGAAGCCGAGCTGGCTGACGGTCGAGTAGGCCAGCACCTTCTTGATGTCGGTCTGCACCAGGGCGATGGCGGCGGCCAGGACGGCCGTCAGGGCCCCGACACCGGCGACGATGTTCAGGACCATGGCCGGGGCGAGGACGAACATTTCGAAGAGCCGCCCGACAAAGTAGACGCCGGCGGCGACCATGGTCGCGGCATGGATCAGGGCGGAAACGGGGGTGGGGCCTTCCATGGCGTCCGGCAGCCAGACGTGCAGGGGCACCTGGGCGGATTTGCCGATCGGGCCCCAGAAGAGCAGAAACATGATCACGCCCAGCGTCGTGGCCGGGATGACGCCTTTGGCGATGGCCTGGACATTGGCCCCGAAGCCCAGCTCATGGGTGTAGCTGTAGAGCAGCAGGATGCCGACGAGCATGCCCAGATCGCCGATACGGTTGACCAGGAAGGCTTTGTTGGCGGCTTTGGCCGCTGCCGGCTTTTTGAACCAGAACCCGATGAGCAGGAACGAGCTGACACCGACGAGTTCCCAGCCGGCGAAGATCATCAGCAGGTTGTCGGCGATGACTAGGGCCAGCATCGAAAAGGTGAACAGGGCCAAAGCGCCATAGTAGCGGCTGAAGGCCCGGGGTGCTTCGTCCTTCATATAGGCGAGGGAGTAGACCTGCACGAGGCCACTGACCAGGGTGACGACGACCAGCATCAGGGCGGACAGGGGGGTCAAGCCCCAGGCGACGTAGAGGGACTGGCTGCCGACGGTCGTCCAGCGGTAGGCCCCGAACGTCGTCGACAGGGCACTCTGGCCACCGGTGAAGGCGGCGCTCATGATGGCGAGGGACATCAGGAAAGACAAGCCGGTGCTGGCGAGGGCCAGGGCGGCGGAGATCTGTCGCTGCTGGCGGGTGAACAGGGCGATGATGACGGCGGCCAGGCCGGGCAGCAGGGCCACCCACCACACCTGGGTCAAGGCGAAACTCATGGACGGATCCCTACCACTTCATCAGGTTGATTTGGTTCATGTCGACGTCGCGGAAGTTCGTGTACAGGTTGAGGATGATCGCCAGGGCGACCCCCGCTTCGGCGGCGGCCACAGCCATGACGAACAGCGCAAAGACCTGTCCGCGCCCCCTGGCCGGCGTGACGTAGTTGTTGAAGGCGACGAGGTTGATGTTCACGGCGTTGAGCATCAGCTCAATACTCATCAGGACCCGGATCGCATGGCGACTGGTGATCACGCCCCAGAGGCCCAGGCAAAAAAGCGCAGTGCCCAGGAACAAGAAATGGTTAAGGCCGACGGCAATCATTTAGGCCTCCTTACGCGCCACGGACAGCGCCCCGACGAGCGCCATCAGGAGTAGAACGGCGGCGACCTCGAAAGGCAGCAGGAACTCATTGAAAAAGGCTCTGCCGATGACGACGGGCGTATCGACAAGGACAGGCGTGCTCGTCACCCAGGGGGCGATGAGGGCCAGGCGGCAGGCGTAGGAGAAGATCCCGATGCCGATGGCCATGGCAATGTAGCGGAACAGGATGCCATGGTTCGGCATCGGGGCGGCCGGCTTGTTGGTCAACATCAGGCCGAAGATCATCATGATCGCCACAGCGGAGGCGTAGATGAGGATCTGGGCGACCCCGAGGAATTCGGCATTCAATAAAAAGAACGTGCCGGCGACCGACAGAAATGTCAGGACCAGCAGGTAGGCGCTGTGGATCAGGTTGCGTACGAGCAACATGCCGGCGGCGCTGAGGACGCTGAAGGAGGCCAGGGTGTAAAAGGCGAGGTTTTGCAGCAGGACTGCATAGGTCGTCGTATGGGCAGCGGCGGTTTCCATGGTTGCTGGGTCTAGCCTCCCGGGCTGGGATCAGGATGGATGTCGGATGGCGGCGCTGCGGCATCTGTCTTGTACGGTGCAGGGGCCTCGGAAGTTCCCGCAGTGGGACCTGCGGCCTTGGCGGCCTCCGCCTCAACCGCCTCCGCCTTGATTGCTTCGCGAGCCGCTTTCAGCTCGGCTGCCTTGCGGCGACCGGCTTCTTTGATTTCCTCAGGCGTCAGTTCGATGGGTTCGGCAGTACCGACGGCCGGTTCCGTTGTGGCGCCACCCGCCTCGGCTGTGGCTTTGGCGGCTTCGCGTGCGGCTTTAAGTTCTTCGGTCCTGATCCAGGCTGCGGCCTTCTGATCTTCAGGCGATAGCGTAGCAGGATCGACGGCCGTAACGACGGCGGTCCCGTCGGCCGGCGGCGCGATCGGCTTGGGCGCCGCGTTCTTGCTGATCGGCTTGGGCGGTTCAGACTTGGCGGGATAGAACTGAGCGGGGAGATAGCCCTTTTGGACGAACTTGCCCATCTTGTGCATGTCGTAGAGGAGGTCTTCCTTACGCTCGGCGGCCAGCTCGAAGTCAGGTAACAGCTCGAGGGCGTCGACGGGGCAGATCTCGACACAGTTGCCGCAGCCGATGCAGTCGCCGAGATCGACGTCGAATTGAACGACGACTTTTTTCTTGTCGACCGTTTCCACCTTGAGGTGGATGATTTCCCGCGGGCAGACGACGACACAGCTGGTGCAACCGATGCACCGCATTTTTTCGCTCTCGTCGTCGAAGAGGAAAGCCAGGCGGTTGCGGGTGCGGGGTGGTGCCGGGCGGCGCACCTCGGGATACTCGATGGTGAACGGTTGCCGGAACAGGTTCTGGAACACCACACCCATCCCCTTGAGGATGGCTCTGGTGCCTTGCACGGTTTGGACGAGGACGTTGGGCATGGCCGGGCCTTCCTTAAATCCAATTCCAGCGGACGAAGAGGGGCACCAGCAGCCCGGTGAGAAACACGTTGAGGAGGGCCAGCGGCACGAGGAACTTCCAGGCGAAGGCCATCAGCTGATCGGCCCGCAGGCGGGGCACGGTGGCCCGGATCCAGACGATGAGGGCAAAGACAGCGAACACCTTGCCGAGGAACCAGAAGACTGGCAGCGGCAGCGGAATCGGTCCCAGCCACTGGGTTTCGTTCAGGTACTGAGCCAAACCCAGCGACTCGGCGAAGGGGAACTTCCAGCCGCCGAGGAAGAGGATGGCGCAGAGGGCCCCGATGGTGAAGGTGTTCACGTACTCGGCCAGGAAGAACAGGGCGAATTTGAAGCCGGAGTATTCGGTGCTGTAGCCGGCGACGAGTTCCGATTCGGCTTCCGGGATGTCAAAGGGCGTGCGATTGACTTCGGCCAGCTGGCAGATGAAGAAGATGATGAAGGCCAGCGGCTGCAGGAAAATGTACCAGACGTGTTGTTTTTCGACGATCTCCGTCAGGTTGAACGTTCCGGCGAACATGACGACGCCGAGGGTGCTCAAAATCAGCGGCAGCTCATAGCTGATCGCCTGGGCGGTGGAGCGCAGGCCGCCGATGAGGGCGTACTTGTTGTTGGAGGCCCATCCGGCCATAAGGATGGCCAGGCTCGTCAGGGCGCCGCAGGCGATGGCGAAAAAGAGGCCCACCCGGATATCGGCGACGACCCACCCTTTGGCGAACGGGATGGTCCCCCAGATGACGAGACCCGGGATGAACATCAGCACAGGGGCGATGTTGAAGAGGACCTTGTCGGCCTGGGCGGGGATGATGTCTTCCTTGAGCAGGACTTTGATCGCATCGGCGACAGGTTGGAGGATGCCGCCGGGACCGACCCGGTTCGGCCCGAGCCGGATCTGAAAGAGGCCGATCAGCCGGCGCTCCAGCCAGATGAGCACGATGACGACCGTCAAAATGAAGCCCGTCAGGGCCAAGGCGCCACCGAGGACGCTGAGGAATTGCATGAACTCGCCGCCGGTCAGCACGCGGCGACCCGCATCGTGGCGTGAACGATGTGCAACCGGTTTAAAAAGGTGGTGAGGGGCGTCATGACGGTGCTCAACCCTTTCTAACGGTCGACTTCGGGGATGATGACATCCATGCTGCCGAATATGGCCATGATGTCGGAGATGGGTGACCCTTTGATCGCTTCAGGCAGGATGGCCAGATTGTGGAAGCTGGCGCCCCGCAGCTTGACCCGGGCCGGCCGTGTGCTGCCATCGGAGATATAGTAACAGCCCATGTTGCCCCGTGGCGCCTCGATTTGCACGTAGGCTTCACCGGGCGGAGCCTTGTACAGGGCGGGGATCTTGCGGGCTTTGACGTGCCCCTCGGGGATCATGGCCAGGGCCTGTTCGAGGATTTTTGCCGACTCACGCATTTCCTGCAGGCGGACCCGGTAGCGGTCGAGGCTGTCCCCGTTTTTGCCGGTCGGGATGTCAAAGTCCAGCTGGTCGTAGACGGAGTAGGGTTCATCCCGCCGGAGGTCGTAGGCCATGCCAGAGGCTCGCAGGGTGGGGCCGGTGACGCCATAGGACATGAGCCGGTCCAGCTTGAGGACACCGATGTTCTCCACCCGGGCCCGGAAGATCGGGTTGTCGGTGACGATGGATTCGTATTCATCGATGCGGTTGCGGAAGTTTTTCAGAAAGTCCCGCAGGCGGTCGGTCCAGCCCGGGGGCAGGTCGTGGTTGACGCCGCCGATGCGGATGTAGTTGTACATCATCCGCTGGCCGGTCAGCTCTTCCAGGAGATCGAAGAGCAGTTCCCGTTCCCGCATCGTGTACATGATGATGCTGGTCGCCCCGAGATCGAGGACGAACGTGCCGAGCCAGAACAGGTGCGACGTGATCCGGTTGATCTCCATGGTCAGGACCCGGATGAAGTCGGCCCGGACGGGGCACTCGATGCCGGCGACCTTTTCGACAGCGAGGACGTAGACGTACTCGGAGAAAATATTGCTCAGGTAGTCGAAGCGATCGAGGACGGGGATGAACTGGTAGTAGGTGAGGTCCTGCCCGGAGCGTTCGATGGAGCGGTGCAGGTAGCCGATGACCGGCTCGCAGTCCTTGACGATTTCGCCGTCCAGTTTGAGGATGAGCCGCAACACCCCGTGGGTACTGGGGTGGTTGGGCCCCATGTTGATGGTCATCTCTTCGGTTTTGAACTCGATCATGGGCGTTTTTCCTGCTAGATCCACCGGCTTTGGTGGGGAGCGATGGTCGGTCCGGCTTAGACCCAGGTGGTCTTTTTGTCAAAGAAGGCGCAGGGCAGCTCGTACTGTTCCTGCACGTAGTCTTTGCGCAGGGGATGGCCGATCCAGTCGTCGGGCATGAGCAGCCGTTTGAGGTTGGGATGGCCGCTAAAGACGATGCCCATCAGGTCAAAGGCTTCCCGTTCGTTCCAGTTCGCCGCAGCGAACAGGTGGGCGATGGAGGGCACGACGGGGGCATCCCGGGGCACCTTGACGCGGATGGCGAGGCGGCTGCCGTCGCTAAGCCGATAGAGGTGGTAGATCATGCCCAGTTGCTGGGTTTCGAGGTAGTCGACCGAGGCGATGTTCGGCATGTAGCCGTAGCCCTCATCGTCCCGCAGGTACTGGACGACGGCCGGCAAGCGATCAGCGTGGATCTCCACCGTGACGATGGTGTTGGCATCGGGGGCGACGACGGTGGTCTCCGGAAATTTGGCCACCAGCGCCTCGGTATTGGCGACCGGCATGATTTTCTTGGCGATGGTGCTCATCGGCGGAGTCTCTCGGAACGGGTGAGGATGGATTCTTCGCGACGGATCTTGGCCTTGAGCTTGATCAGCGCATCCATCAGCGCCTCAGGGCGGGGCGGACATCCGGGCAGGTAGATATCGACGGGCAGAACCTGGTCGACGCCGTCGAGGACGGAATAGCAGTTCTTGAAGATACCGCCCTGGATGACGCAGTTGCCCATGGCAATGACGTATTTGGGCTCGGGCATCTGTTCGAAGAGGGTGACCATGGCCGGGGCCATCTTCTTGGTGATTGTCCCGGCGGTGATCATCAGGTCGGCCTGACGGGGCGTGGCCCGGAAGACCTCAGAGCCGAAACGGGCAAGGTCGTACCGTGGGGTGGTCACGGAGATCATCTCGATGCCACAGCAGGCGGTGGCAAAGGTCAGGGGCCAGATGGAGGAGGCCTTGGCCCAGTTGTAGGCCTCATCGATGGTAGTGATCAGCAGGCTGCGATCGAGTTCGTCGCGGTCCGCCTCGTTGAGTCGATCCAGGGCATTCATGCTGGTGGCCATCGTTCCCCCTAACCGCAGGTGTGAAAACCGGTGATCCCACTCCACTCTACTGCTGAACGAGCGTCAAAATGCCGGAACCGTCTCATCAGGTCGGCAAAGAACTTGGAACAGCCGCCTTCATACCCACTCGAGATCTCCTTTGCGCCACGCGTAAATGAGTCCGAGGATGAGAATCGTCAGGAACAGGAACATCTCGAGGACGGCGAAGCTGCCCAGTTGGCGGAAGGCCACGGCCCAGGGATAGAGGAACACCGTCTCGATGTCGAAGATCAGAAAGACCAGGGCGAAGAGGTAGTAGCGGACGGTGTATTGCACCCAGGCGCCGCCGACCGGTTCGACGCCGCACTCGTAGGTGGTGTATTTGACGGGGGTGGCATGCCGGGGTTGGAGGATGCGGCTGATCACCAGGGCGGAGACGGGCACGAGCACCGCAAAGATGAGCATGATCACCAGAGGACCGTAGCCGGGCATCAACATGGAAGTCCGCCTTTGCTGAGAAAAGCCACAGACTGAAAAAGGGGCGGCTTTCGCCGCCCCTCAGATCCGTTGCTTATTCCTTGATGATGGTGGCGACGACGCCGGCACCGACAGTACGTCCACCCTCACGGATGGCAAAACGCATGCCTTCCTCGATGGCCACCGGATGGATCAGTTCGATGACCATCTGGATGTTGTCACCGGGCATAACCATCTCGACGCCTTCGGGCAACGTGATGCTGCCGGTCACATCGGTGGTCCGCACATAGAACTGCGGGCGATAGCCGGCGAAGAACGGGGTATGACGACCGCCCTCTTCCTTGCTGAGCACGTAAACCTCGGAGGTGAACTTGGTGTGCGGCTTGATGGAACCGGCCTTGGCCAGAACCTGTCCACGCTCGATCATCGTCTTGTCGACGCCACGGAGCAGGACGCCCACGTTGTCGCCGGCCATGCCCTCGTCGAGCAGTTTGCGGAACATCTCGACGCCGGTGACGATCGCCTTGATGGTGTCGCGCAGACCGATGATTTCGATTTCGTCCTGGATGCGGACTTTGCCACGCTCGATCCGGCCAGTGGCCACCGTGCCACGACCCGTGATGGAGAAGACATCTTCGACGGCCATCAGGAACGGCTTGTCGATGTCACGGACGGGATCGGGGATGTAGCTGTCGACAGCATCCATCAGGGCCCAGATCTTGTCAGTCCATTCATTCTCGCCACGCAGGGTCTTGGGGTTCGCCGTCATCTGTTCGCAGGCCTTGAGGGCCGAGCCGGAGATGAAGGGGATGACGTCGCCTTCAAACTTGTAGGAGTTGAGGAGGTCGCGGACTTCCATCTCAACGAGTTCCAACAATTCGGCGTCGTCGACCATGTCGGCCTTGTTCAGGAAGACAACCAGGTTCGGCACGCCGACCTGACGGGCGAGCAGGATGTGCTCCCGGGTCTGAGGCATGGGGCCGTCAGCGGCCGAGCAAACCAGGATGGCGCCGTCCATCTGGGCGGCACCGGTGATCATGTTCTTCACGTAGTCAGCGTGTCCGGGGCAGTCGACGTGGGCATAATGCCGTTTGACCGTCTCGTATTCGACGTGAGCCGTGTTGATCGTGATGCCACGGGCTTTTTCTTCCGGAGCGGCATCGATCTCGTCGTATTTGCGGATCGTCGCTTGACCCATGGCGGCGAGCGTCATGGTGATGGCTGCGGTCAAAGTCGTCTTGCCGTGGTCAACGTGGCCGATGGTGCCCACGTTGACGTGGGTCTTGTTGCGCTCAAATTTCTGTCTCGCCATGGTGCCTATTCGTCCTTACAACACAACGCAATAGTCATATCCCGAGAAAAACCGACTCTGTCTCGAAACCACGCGGCTGGGCCGCAGGCCGATCCGGTTACTCCGGAAATCCGGAGCATAGGGAAAAGCCCAGAACGGGACTCGAACCCGTGACCTCGTCCTTACCAAGGACGTGCTCTACCAACTGAGCTATCTGGGCATGTTTACCGGTTTGGGGAGAGAAGGATTCGAACCTTCGTACTCGTGAGAGGGCAGATTTACAGTCTGCTGCCATTAACCACTCGGCCATCTCCCCAAGAGTCTGTTGGGCTTGGAGCCGACGATGGGACTCGAACCCGCAACCGGCAGTTTACAAAACTGCTGCTCTGCCAATTGAGCTACGTCGGCCAACCCGGTGGATTTATAGCAAACGCCCTACTGAGCGTCAACCGACAATCTCCAAATTAGGCCCCGTTTGGGCCGATTGTGCCCCCTTTGTTTGGCCAGCCCGTCCCAAGGGTGAGCGCCAGAGCCGCCTGATCGTCATCGTTTGGCCGCCCCGCCTTAATCTCGGCATAATCAGGTTAGGAAAAAAGAGGGGAATTTTTTATCGGAATGTTAAGCGATAGGGTCATGGTGCAGTGTGGCTATATAACGGCAAGGCAGCGTGCTCAGCTTGACTTCCGGCTGCGTAACCGCTACCATTGAGAGTTGCGAACGGAGTTGCTCTGTTAAAGGTGACCGAAGTTCGTTAAGAACGGATTAAATACCGGCACGAAAGCCGGTACAAGGAACCACCCGTCACCGACGGACTGCTGAAAGTTCCCTGCTACGGCAGACCGGCAGTTTAGTTTTCGGTGCGCAAGGACCTGATCCAGGCAACCGCCATATGGGGAGGGGTTTAAGAACCGATGATGATGTCTGAAAAACTTGATCTTACTGTGATGGATACCCAAGTCGAAGAAGTGGTCGAAGAAACGCCCGAGGCGCCTGCGGCGGCCCCGGCAGCTGAAGAAGAAGACGAGATGGAGTCCGAGACGCTCAGCGTCGACGAGGAGAACCTGCGTCCCGCCCGCGAAGACGAGATCAGCTCAATCCAGGTCTATCTGAACTCGATCGGTAAGACACCGCTGCTGACGGCCGAAGACGAGATCGAACTGGCCAAGCGGGTCGCCCAGAGCGACCAGCGGGCGAAGAACCACTTGATCACCGCCAACCTGCGGCTGGTCGTGTCGATCGCCAAGCGCTATTGCGACCTCGGCCTGCCGCTGCTCGACCTGATCCAAGAAGGCAACACCGGTCTGATCCGGGCTGTTGAGAAGTACGACTACACCAAGGGCTACCGCTTCAGCACGTATGCGACGTGGTGGATCCGCCAGGCGATCACCCGGGCCATTGCTGACAAAGGCCGGAACATCCGGTTGCCGGTCCATGCCACCGAAGCGATCCAGCGTCTCAAGAAGATCCGCCGCCAGTTGACCTTTGATCTCGGCCGGTATCCGACCGACGAAGAGTTGGCCGTCGCCGCCGAACTGCCTGTGGCGAAGATCCGCCAGCTGAAGCGGATCGTCAAGCGCACCGTCTCGCTGGCCACGCCGGTCGGTCCAGACGACGATCGCAGCCTGGTCGATCTGATCGAGGACGAGTACTCGGGTCACCCGACCCGGACGGTCGCCCACAAGATGCTTTCCGAGGACATCGCCGAAGTGCTGTCCGTGCTCACCACCCGGGAGCAGGAGATCCTGACCATGCGCTACGGTCTCTATGACGACCGCCCGCGCAGCTTGGCCGAGATCGGCACCAAGATGGGTGTCACCCGGGAGCGGATCCGCCAGATTGAAGCCAAGGCGTTGCGCAAGCTCCGTCATCACGGCATGCGGAAACGCCTTGACGAGTATCTCCACGACGACTAAAGGGACGCCATAGCGGCCCACCTGCTTTGAGACCCCGACCCTTACGTCCAGACGGACGCTACGGGCCGGGGTCTCTTCGCATCTGGACCACTCTGACGTCCCTGAGTGCGGGATTGCTTTGCGATCCCGTTTAGAACGTCGGATGGCCGAGCGTCCAGAGCCAGGTCGCCGTGATGACGGCCAGGGCTGTGCCCGTCAGGCGGCGGGATGTGAGCAGGGTCTGCCATCGGGCCTGGATGGGTGCGGGCAGCCATTGGATGAGGCTGTGGGCGATCACAGTCAGGAAGAGGGGCAGGGCCAGCAGGTTGTAGTCGGCTGCCCGATGCCAATCCCCCATCGCAAACGCAATCATGGCCCTGGTCATGCCGCATCCGGGACAGGGAATGCCTGTCAGGGCCCGGAAAAGGCAAAGGATAGGGCCATGGTCGAGTGCCGCCCAGTCGGCGTGGAGGGCGAGTTGAAACGCCAGACGGGTGCTGCCGGCAACGACCAGGAGGCCGGGCAGCAGCCAACGGGATCTGGCGAAGCCGGGGCTCATACCAGCTTGTTGATCTCTTCCTGGTGCATGTAGCTGGTGATGAAGGTCAGAGCCATGCAATCCATGATGACGGTCATCAGTGGCAGGGACTCGGAACCCGCCAAGCCCTTCTTGCGGCGGATCTCAAGGATCGCTTCTGCGGTCTTGTAGTCGTAGTAGATGTACATCAGGCCGCAGGTGAGGATCGACAGCATCAGGATGGTGCCGTACTTGAATTCGTCACGCCCCAACAGCGCGTTGATCGTTTTCAGCCGGTTGGGCCACCAGACGAACAGTTCGTACAGGTTGCAGGTGACGGCGGACAGGATGAGGGCTGTGACGGGATTGGTGATCTCGCTCGGCGGGGTTGATTGGGTGGACATCGTGGCTCCATAGGGCTGCGAATGCGGGGGGCGGTGCCAGCGGCATGCCATGCGGTGACGCTGACGGCTGACGGGCGGGAACACGCCTGGGACGACGTGATCTCTTTAGTGTAAACCGTGTCAGTGGCGGTTGCCTTGCGACACGGGTACCGCAAGGCCGTCGCATCAAGGGTTCTAACGCAAATTCAACCTGTGTTGTCCAAGTGTTGACGGTGTGTCAGCCGAGTACGCCGTCGGTCCGTCGAGACCGGCGGCGTCCAAGCGGTGCTAGGCAGGTCCAGATGCGCGGTCCGAAACAACGTGGAGGCGAATCAATGACAAAGGCCCGGTCCGTCGCGTCCGTCGGGACGTGAGGATCGGGCCGTCAAAGCAGGTGGGCCTGAATAGCGCCGCTACTCGTCAGGGTCACGGTCGCCGGCGGTACTGGCGTTGTCACCCATCAGCCACGACCAGAAGTTGTTGCCCTGCTTCTTCTTCTCGTCTTTTTTCTTCTTACGCTTTTTGGTGTCGTCTTCGTCCTTGAGGCGGCGGCGGGCTTCTTCCATCTTGCTCTCGGGCAAAATGGTCGAGAGCGGGTTGTAAGCCTCGCCCTTGGACAGGGTCGTGCCGTCTGCGCCGTAGGGCCGGTTGAAGAGGTTCTGTTCGGTCGTCGGTGTCGACTTGGCGTTCGTTTCCGACTTGCCGCCGTCCTTCTTCGTTTCCTTGGCGACTTCCTGCTTCATCATGGCAGAGTCAGAGACATTGACTTGGCGGATTTCCATGGTGCTGCCTCCCCAGGGCCTTACGGCGCCCCGTCCCTACTCACGCCAAAACCCGTCCATACCTGGACGGGTCTCATTTGCGTACGCCCGCTTATCGGGCCTTCATTGCTTTGACGAGTTCGACGACTTGGCTCGACCAGTATGGATCCTGCCTCAGTTCGGCAATGACATGCTGTCGCAATTGCTCGTTCTGGGCGACCTTGGCCGGAAACTCCTTCAGGAGGATTTCGTTCACCACCAGGGGAAAGACCACGTCCTGTTCGGCCTGTTGGTACGCATCGGCGGACAACGTGTGCGTGAACTGCCGTTCGTCTACACCCGACCGCTGTAACCGGAAGGACAGCTGCGCATCGCGACCTGCTTTAACCGATTGCTCCACGTTGGCCAAGATGTCTGCAATCTGACCGATCAGCACGTCGTCCGGCTGATCGAGATCGATCACAATCTCAGAGGCGCTCATTGTCGTCATGTCGTCCTTACCGTCCTGTTTTAGACGATGACCGGGGCCGTGCGGAAATCCGACACGAGCTTCGCTGCCATGTTCGTGAAGACCTCTTTGGGGTCGAACTTGTTGCTCACCGTCGCAATGACCTCGTCGGCGGAGGCCGTCTCGGTCTTCTTGGGGGTTTCGACACTGAAGGCTGCTTGCATGCTGGCAGCCGAAAAGCTGATGGTGTCCAGGGGCTTGGCGGCGGCTGCACCGACCGTGGTGGCGGTCTTGGCGGCGGCGGCGGCTCCGGCGGCGGCAGCAGGGGCTGCGGCACGGCCGGTATTGATATCAGGGGTAAATGAAGAATTGAAATTGACGCTCATGATGTCCTCCCAACGGCGGGTTATTTGGTGAAGCGGTGGTTAACCACCTTAACCTCTCCCACGGTCTTATCGGAAACCGTCCCGCAAACTTGCGTGCGCAACACACATTTAAAACGGCATTTACAAATCAGGCCCCGCGCATCACCACGACGCCGTCACCGCGTCATTGGATATCATGGCCAAATTGCCCGTCGCCAGCGCCACCTGCCAGAGGGATTTCGCCCGAGGGGAAGGAAAGGTTTCCTTAAAGCTTGTGTTAAGGGCGATGGACTTCCCGTCCGGGGACCAGCAGGGGTTGTTGGCCCGTTTGGCGCGTGTCCAGGTCACTTGGCGCTGATTGGTGCCGTCGGCGTCCATCAGCCACAACTCGGCCCCGCCCTCGCGGTTGGAGATGAAGGCGATCTGGCGCCCGTCCGGGGACCAGGCGGGATCGAGGTTGTCGCCCTCGGCGGTGAGCTCGCGGGCATTGGCCCCGCCGTGGTTCGCCACGACGATCTGCGTCCGGCCCTGGGGGCGCCGGCTGGTGCCCAGGTAATCGGCGACGTTGCCGGAATAGACCGTGTAGGCGATGCGCTTGCCGTCCGGGGAGAGGTTGGGAAACCCCTCGCCGTTGCCGGGAGACAGGAAACGGACGTTCTTGCCGCGCTCGACCATGGCCAGCATCGTCCCGCGGCCCATCCCCTGATTCATCCCCGGGCCATCCAGGCAGACGAGGAACGGGCCGCCGCGCCAGCTCAGGCCCAACGGGGTGGCCGGCAGGGCGGCGACGCGGACAGGACCGGCATCGCCGTCACTCAGCCAGACGCCGGGCGGTTCGGCCGCACGCGGCGACAGGTTGATACCGAGGACGGCCCAGCGCCGGTGATCCGGGGCCCAGACCGGCTGCCGCCACTGCCAGGTGTCGGCACCGGTCAGTTGCGTCTGCCGCATGCCGAGGCGGTCCGTGTTCCAGATTTCACCGTTCCGCTCGAACAGCAGTTCCGGTTTCGGCAACGGCGTGCCGGCGGCCTGGAGGCTGAAGTCGACGTACTTCGTCCCGTACGGTTCCACCTTGAGGCGGCGGACCAACGGGTGGTAGCCCTCGACGTCCACGCGGATGTCCTGCCAGTTGGTCGGCAGATCCTTGAGGAGGAACTCGCCGTTCTTGTCGGTATAGGTATCGGCCGTGGCCTGTTTCGCCACGATGCGGATGCCCGCAAGTGGCTTGGGAGGCGACAGGGACATCACCCGACCACGCACGTCGGAGATACCGCCCTGGGGGACGAAGGCACTGCAGCCGGCGAGCAAGAGGGTCAACGCCAGGACCGTGCGCCGCAAGGGCCGGGTCATGAGCGCCGCCGCCGGGCCGTGGCCAACGCACGCACCGGTGGCGTCGGACGCCGCCGGATGGTGAGCAGGTTTTTCAGGGTGGGACGGGTCAGGCAGGAAAAAATGCCGACCGCCACAAACAAGGCAATCACAAGGGATTTCATCGATCGGTACCTGGATCGGTTGGCCGGCGGCGCTCTGCGCGTGCCTGGGCATCTTCACTGTAGCGGGCTGGCCTGGCTTTGACAAATCAAAAGACGGTCACGGACCGTCTCGACGTGTCCTAGCCCTGGGAACCCGGCGCATTGTTCAGCAGCCAGGTGGCGAAGGTCTCCGAGACCTTCCAGGTCTTGCCGATGTATTTGCCCGGGAAGGCTTTGACGAAGGCCAGAAAGCGGCCGACATCACGGGGTTGTACGCCATCCATGATGTTCCGGATCGGTTCGTTGGCGTACTGGCCCGTGGCGGGCGTCGGCAGATCGGCGGTGAATTCGGAGCACTCGCGGATGGCCTGCATGGCATTGTCGACGATGAACTGCTCTTCCAGCCGGCCGAGGCGCCCGGTGCCGCGGGTCTGGGCCTGGGAATACAGGGGTACGCGCTGGTTGTCCATGAAGATCACGTTCAGTTCCAGCATGTCATTGAACGTGGCGAGTTGTTCCGGCTCGGACTTTTCGGCGGTTTCCTCGTCCCAGTCGTGGACGGTTTCGC
The DNA here is from genome assembly GCA_014377495.1 of Candidatus Sericytochromatia bacterium. Classification (GTDB taxonomy): domain Bacteria; phylum Cyanobacteriota; class Sericytochromatia; order JACMPN01; family JACMPN01; genus JACMPN01. The sequence continues at coordinate 15,406 of JACMPN010000336.1, read as the reverse complement.
CGTCGTCATAGTGCCGGGTCGGGGCAAAGCGCCCGAGGATGCGTTGGACGACCGACAGGGGAAACAGGATCAGCTTGAGCAACATCAAAAAGGGATAGGCCAGAACCGCCAGGAAACGTTGGCCGGCCGTCGCCGCCATCAGATGCGCGGAGTCTGCGATGCGGCTGACGCTGCGGGCCGCTTCATTTTGGATGTCGCTCAACTGGGCGCTGACCCCTTTGAGCATTTGGGAGACTTCTTCGGTGCGGGCAACCAGCAGCGCTTCCCGCTCTTCTTTGCTCAGCGGGACAGGCGCAGGGCGACGCAACATCCGGCCGGCATCCGTCCGGCTCCGCGGTGCGGCATCGTCTACCGACGCCGTCGAGGTGATGCGTCCCGCAGGCGCCCGGGCAGGCGCTGACGCTGCCGAGTCCTGGACCCAGGCCTCGTCGCCGTGTGCGTCTGGATTTTCCTGGGCCATGCCCGCACGTCCCTCCGTTTTTCACACCGCTTTTCTCGTTATACCCAGGAACGCCCCCGGCAATGCATCGGGGTTCGGGCTATGGGCTCGGGGGACTGGGCTGCAGGGCCCGGTAGACATCGCCTTCATGGCGCAAGGCACTGCCTCGCTGATAATGCCGCTGTACGGTCTCGCGAGCGGCACGACCCAGGCGGGCGGGTATCTCCGGCTGGGCCAGCCAGCCTGCCGCCACCGCTGCCAGGGCCGTCACGTCGCGAACAGTCACGAGGGCCCCGTTTGTCCCGTCGGTGATGAACTCGGGCATCCAGTCATAGTCATAGGCCAGTGTCGCCTTTGCCGCCGTGGCGGCCTCGACCAAGGTGACCCCGCCATGGGTGGCGACGACGAAGTGCGCCAGACGGAACAGGTCGGCCACCGCGTCGGGAGTCTGGTTGCCCAGGAAGCGGATCCGATCGCCCAATGGCATGGCGGCTGCCTCCATTGCCCCCCGCAGCGGCCCGTCGCCGGCCAATACGAAAGTCCAGTCAGAACCGGACTTGGCCAGTTGCAGGGCGAAGGGGATCAGATCCTCGGCCAATTTGTGTGGATGCAGGCGGCCCACGTAAACGAGGACGGGGCGATCGGGTAGCGACCAGCGCTTGAGCAGTTCAACCCGGCTCGGGCCGCGCTCGGCATTGACGACGAGCGGCGGGAAGACGCCGACGGTGCGGTACTTGTGATGGTATCGGGCGGGCACGAAGCCACTGGTCCGGTAGTAGTGCCGGTCGGCCACGATGACGGAGGCCCGGGCCATGACGAAGTGCTCGATGCGGCGCTCCATCCAGCGCCAGTGGGCCCAGGGAAAGCTGACTTTGCCGGTCTGGGCGAACTTGTTGTCGAAGTTGCTGTTCAGGTGCAGGATCAGCGGCACGCCCGTGCGGCAGGCGATGGCGACACCCAGGAGGCCGAGCAGGTGGGGATCGTGTGCCGTGACCGTCCCGTACCGACCGGCGGCGATGGCCGTCTCCAGTTCCTGCCGCACCTGGCTGAGGCCGGCCAGTGCTGCCGACCGGCGGAGGCCCCGTCGGGCCAGTCCGTTTGCCGGGTGCAGGGGCACGTCCATGTAATGGATGCCGGGGGCAGGTTCCGAGCGCTGGATTGTTTGGCGTGAATCACTCAGTGACAGTGAAAGCACGCGCTGGAACACCCCTTTCAGGGTCTGCACGTCGAGTTGATCGGCGGTCAGGGCCGTGCCATCCGGGACGAACTTCACGATCGACAGGATGATGTGTCCGGCCAGCGTGGCCGGTGCTGTGCCGTGCCGGCGACTGCGCCAAACTTCGCGGGCCACCAACAGCAGCAGCAGGAAGGGGTCGAGGAGGGAGAACAGGCGGCGGATCACGGTTGTCGGTTTCCCATCGGCTCGGCCGGTCGGCCATTGCGGCGTGGTCAGTGGTGTGACGGCCGCTTTTCCGGCGCTGGCCGGGCCTCATGGTACCATGGGAGCCTGTCGCCGCCTTGTTCGTGGATCGGGAGTTCTTTGTGAGCGCCACTGCCCAGCATCCTCAGGCTCTCGCCCTGTTGCATAACATCTCCAAGGTCGTCGTCGGCAAAGAGACGGCGGCCACGCTGGTCATCGCCGCCCTGATCGCCGGCGGTCACGTTCTGTTGGAGGACGTCCCCGGCGTCGGCAAGACGATACTCGCCAAGGCCCTGGCCCGTTCCCTGTCTGCGGACTTCCGTCGGGTGCAGTTCACCCCGGACCTGTTGCCCAGTGACGTCACGGGCGCGTCGATCTACGACCAGCGCCAGAGCGTGTTCACCTTTCAGCCGGGCCCCGTGTTTTGCCATTGCCTGCTCGCCGATGAAGTCAATCGGGCCACGCCCCGTACCCAGTCGGCGTTGCTGGAGGCCATGGAAGAGCGGCAGGTGACCATCGAAGGGGTGACCCGGCCGCTGCCCCATCCCTTTTTCGTCATCGCCACGCAAAATCCGGTGGAAACCCAGGGGACCTTTCCGCTGCCCGAGTCGCAGGTTGACCGGTTCGCCGTCAGTCTCAGCCTGGGTTATCCGTCGGTCGCCGACGAGACGGAGATGTTGGCCCGTCACGTGGGGCATGCAGGGCCGCAGGAACTGACGCCGGTGATGACGGTCGCCGAGTTGGCCGAACTGCAGGCTGTTGCCCATCGGGTCCATGCCAGTGTCGAACTGCGTGGGTACCTCGTGCGGCTGATGCAGGCGACACGACAGGATGATCGCCTGGTGCTCGGTGCCAGCCCTCGGGCAACCGTCAGTGTGCTGCAGTTGGCCCAGGCCTGGGCGCTGATTGCCGGGCGGGAGCATGTGCTGCCGGACGATATCCAGGCCGTCTTCGTGGCCGGATTGCGCCACCGGGTGAAGGCCCGGGGTGGGGCGACGCCGACGGCGGTGCTCACCGATGTGCTGGGGCAGGTGTCGGTTCACGCATGAAACTCGTCTGGCATGACACGCTGACTGGCCTGGAGGCTGCAGCCTGGGACGAAGCCTGGAAACGGATGGATCTCCATCCGTTTCAGCATCGCCAGTTGGCAATCGATCGGGCTCACTGCCATGGTCAGGAACTCCGGTTTGTCACGGGTTGGCAGGATCGGGAGTTGGTCTTCGGTGCCGCTGTTCAGGTCAGAAAGTCATGGCCCTGGCCGCCCCGCTTGGCGGTGACCCGGGGACCGTGGGCAGTCGACGAGACAAGCTTGGTCGCTGGTTTGCACCAGTTGCTCGCACTTTTTCCGCCGGGTTTGCAACCGATGAGTCTGCGGGTCGATCCTCATTTACCACTGCCCGCACTCACCGCTGCTTCCGGGTTGGCTGATCTGGGGTTTGCTCCGGCCCCGGCCGAACTGCATCAGCAAACGATCCGGTGCGATGTGAGTGGGTCTGAAGCCGACATGCTGGCTGGGTTTCGGACATTGACCCGCCGGATGATCAAGAAGGCGGGAAACGCCGGTCTGAGTACGGAATTTGGGACGGCAGACGATCTGGCCTCCTATCTGGTCATGCACGGTACGGCGGCGTCTCAAAAAGGCTACGGTCAACCGCAGACGGATTGGTGTAAGGCGCTGCTGGGCTCGGGCCTCGCCTGGCTGGCCCTGACCCGGCAGGGAGATCGCGTCGTCGGTGGCGGGGTGTTTGCGCGGGGGGCGCGCACAGTCCACTACCTGTACGGGGCCACGGACCCCCAGTTCGAAGGGCCAGCGTTGTACGACGTCTTCTGGTCCGTGATGCGTCATGCCAAGGCGCTTGGTTGCAGCGTATTTGACCTGGGTGGATTGCCGGATGCGGAGGATGGGATCGCCTTCTTCAAGCGGGGGTGGGGTGGTCGCGAAGTCCGCTTCCTGACCGAGCGAGAACGAGTCGTGCAACCTCTGGCACTCGGCACCTGGACTTGGGTCAGGCGTCAATTACGGGGAAGGGAGCAAGCGATGGGTCAAGAGGAGTCGCAATGACGGAGGAAATTGGTGCGGCGGAACTGGCGGCACGACAACTGCGGGAGCGTGAGGCCAATGCCACGACCTATGATGCGTGGATTGCCCAACGTGGCTGGTGGGCTGAAGTGGAGATTGCGGAATTGATGCACGGCCTGTCCCTGCGCCGGGACGAGGTCGTCTGGGATGCCGGCTGTGGGACGGGACGACTGATCCCTTTCCTTGCGCCGCAGGTCGCCAAAGTGATCGCCACGGACTACTCGCCAGCCAGCATCGAAGTGTTGAAAGCCAAGTGCCTTGCTGCCCCATGGGGCAGCAAGGTTGAGGCATTTGCAGCCGATATGGCTCAGCCATGCGGTCTGTCCGATGCGTCGGTGGATCGGATCATCAGCCTGCAAGCGTTTCAGCACGTGGACCCGGCCGGCCGGCAAGTGGCCTTGGCCGAGTTTCGGCGTGTCCTGAGGCCACAGGGCCGACTGACCTTGGTCGTTTACGCGTATCCCAGTTGGGTGTTTTCATCCGGGACTCCGGCAGAGGGGGTTTTGAGTGATACCCTCTACTTCCGCCAATGGCAGGCAGACGAAATACGGCAGGAGTTGGCTGAGGCAGGACTAAGTGTGGAACGCTTGGCTCCGATGGTGTGTTGGCCACAGTTGCGGCGTGCCGGCTCTCTGGGGAAGCAGGTTGAGATGGCCGCACATCTCGGCTATCTGCCCGTGTGGCGCTCGGCTTATTGGCTTGTCGAGGCGAAATCCGTGTGAATTGGCCACCGTCGCTGTGACAGGGACATGCGGTTGAACGTCGAACTAGCGCCTGTGATGTTCGGCAGCGATACGATTAGAAGGGTTTCCGATGCCTGAAATTGACCGTTCACAGATTGCCTTGCGGGACTCTGCGGCAGCTGACTTTGACGCTTGGTATGCCAGCCGTGGCTGGTGGGCCGATGTGGAAATGCGTGAACTGCTCGGGCGGTTCGCATTGCAACCACAGGACTCGGTTGCCGATATCGGCTGTGGTACCGGACGTTTGGTTTCCGTGATTGCGCCGCTCGTCAGTCACTTATACGCAGGGGACTTTTCGTCGGTCAGTGTCGATATCGTGCGGGAGAAATGCCGTCAGGCGGTTTGGGGGGATCGGGTGACCCCTTTGGTGGCGGACATGTCGCAGCCGCTGCGCCTGGAAACCGCCAGTGTGGACAAAGTCATCAGTTTGCAAGCCTACCAACACGTCAGCCCGGAAGGACGCGTCACGGCCCTGAATGAGTTCCGGCGGATCCTCAAGCCGGGCGGCCGATTGTTCATCGAGGTTTACGCCTATCCGAGCTGGGTCTTTGCTGCGAACGTCCCGCAGGAAGGTCTGATCGGGGGGGCACTTTACTATCGGCGTTGGACGGCAGATGAGTTGCGTCAGGATGTCTCGGCGGCGGGCTTTAACGTCCTGGATGTGTATCCCATCGTCTGCTGGCCCCAGTTGCGACGGCTGGGCACGTTGGGCACATGGTTGGAGTTGGCCGTCCATCGGCGGATCATGCCCATGAGCAAACCCGCCTACTGGCTCATCGAGGCGATCCGACCAGATGACGGCGAATGACGGAATCCGAAAGTCTGTCATCGGGTAAACCTGCCAGCGGTGCCGAGGTGATTCCGGTGACGCCGCTGGCAACTCAGGATACGAGGTTGGTCAGTGCCATGAGGATGCGGTGATACGAGGTTAGTTCGGCAAACTGATCATCGCCGAACTGCACACCGAATTCGTCTTCCAAGCCCAGAATCAGGTTCATGTGCCGCAGTGAGTCCCAACTGCCGATTGTTTTCGGCGATGAATCGTTGCCAATGACCGCTGCGTCAACGTCCAAGATGGCGGCCATTACCTGTTTGATGCGCTGTTCCATGCTCAAGCTCTCCTGACAACGGTGATATAGGGGATCGGCGGCTGAATCGGCAGCTCCGGCAATACATAATGCTGGTGTTGTGTGTCCCCACCGTCGCGGACAAAGGCATGGTTGTCGAAGAAGGTGGCGACTTGGTCGTTTTTTGCCGTGCGGATGAATTCGGCTCGCACCGGCTGCGGCCCCCAGCGCCCTGCGGCAAGGGCCAGGACCTCCCGCAGAAATACCGTTTCCAATTGTCGACCCAAGATGCGACAACTCAATAAAAACGTATCGACGTGGATCCCAGAGCTCTCACGGCGGGCGATGGCGACACCGGTGAGACCATACTCACCGTAAGTGTCAGCCACTTTCATAATCAGGACGAGGCTTTCCGGATCAGCTGCCAGATGGCCAATTTCAGATTCGCTGTAGCGGCGGGTGGTGAGATTGAATTGGTTGGTCTTCTGAGTCAACTGGGCAACCCGGGCCAGTTCCTCGATACGGGCTTCCCCGATGGATGCCTTGAGTGCCAACGAAGCGACAAAATCCGCCAAGTCGCCATGCGGCGCAGAGACCTGCCGTCGTTGCCTCTCGAGCTGATAAAGCTCGGTGCGGACTTGATCTTCGGCACTCAGCGTCAGCGTCATGAAGCCCTGAAACTCCTGCAATAGGGATGGCAACTCGTGGATGGCTGAGGGTACCTGAAGAACCGCTACTTCCGGCAATGACTGCCGGATCCGGTCACATTCCGTCGGGCTGTCATCGATGAAAACGAAACTGTCGAGACCAAGCCGCAACTCCTCAGCCAGGGCTATCAGATTAGCGGCCTTATCCTGCCAATTGATCCGCCAGCCGGCGAGATGCTCATGTCGGATGATACAGTCCGGATGATCCCGCATCACCGCAAACACGTCGTCTTCGTTGTTCTTGCTGCACAGCGCCAAAAGAATGCCTTGCTGCTGGAGTGCCAGGACCTGACGCTGAAACGCATGGTAAACATTGCCGGGGTAGTCGTGCGGACTCAGTTGGATGCCCGCCAGTCCGTCTTCACCGATGACGCCTCCCCACAGGGTGTTGTCACAATCGAGAATCAAGACCTTGCGACTCAGACCCTTCAGGCTGGCCACGGCCTGGGCCAACTTCCGGCCCCACGCCTGCAAGAATGCCGGGCCCGCCGGGGCTTTGAACCGAAACCAGTAGCGGCGATCAAGTCCCTGTTTCATCCCAATGGTCCCAAGCAGGCGGTCAAAGTCGACGAGCAGCAATTGGCCATCACTGGTGGCCGCGTCCCGCAAGCGCTGGTTTAAGGCAGCCAAGCCTGGCAAGGGACACCACTCGTCCTGGTGGTGGAAAGGCGGCAGAAAGGTGTTGATGGCGATGGGCGCATCCGTGTGCTGCTTGATCTGGGCCACCACGTTCTGGACGTGATCAAAAACAGCCTCGGCCTGCAGGGCGTCCCGCCCATCAAATGCCATCGCCAAGGTGTCGAGCCACAGGGCTAAGACGACCAGGTCATGACGCGACTCATGAAATCTCGATGCGGGATCGAGCAAGTCCTGCTGATACGTGTCATAGTCCGAAAAAGTGACGTTCAGGCGCAAATTCTGCCGATATGCGGGGAGTTTGATGAAAGGGGCCAAACCTTCGACGGTGACATTGCGCAAGACATAGACAGAGCCCTCCGCTTTCCAGGCGTGATCCAACTGGTCCAGTTTGGCGACCGCCTGCACGATACTGGCGAATTTGCCGTCGGCAGTGCCTGCCAGTATGTGGTGAACGGCGTCGGGGGAAAGATGGGGCATCGGGTAAAAGCCTTGATGGGTATTGCATCTTGAGCGACACATGCAGGTGGACAGACTATGCCACACATGATGACCCAGGCTATGCAATCCCATCAAGATGGCGTCCCGGGATTCGGCCCACAGTAGGCGCGCCGGCGTGAATCGGGTCAGTCATGCCCAATCAAGGAATGGCGTCCAACCCAGCATCCTGCATCATCATCTGGAACAGTGCTGAGTGTCTTGCCGTATACTCGGAGGCGACTGGTCTCCTACCAGCCTGCAGGCTCATTCTGACGATCGTTTTTTCCTCAGGTGCCTGTCGTCAAGGCAGTCCCAACTGCATCCGTCCTGTCTCGTCCGCATGTGAATACGGAGTGCGCTTCCCCATGGCCGCCCCCGAACTCTCTGTATGCTTCACCGAAGCTGACGTGGCCCTGTTTGCCCAGGCGGCGCACGATCATAACCCCCTCCATGTTTCTGCAAGCTATGCCCGACAGTCCTCGGCAGGGGAACCGGTTGTTTTCGGTATGCTCGGAGTCCTGGCATGTTTGGGATACATGAAGCCGGCCCCGGGTCGATGTCTCACCGGGGTCAGTTGTGATTTCATCGCGCCGATGCTAGTCGGGCCCACCTATCAGGTCCTTGTTTCGGAGGCTGATCCCGCAAGCATCAAAGGCCGGATACTGGACGGCAGTCGCCTGATGATGGAAGTCACCGTGACTTTTCAGCCGGGTGTACTCCCTAGCGAGGTTGTGGCCTGGGAATCGTGGCCCGCACCCGAACGGCCGCACGACCCTGATCCTGGCACATTCGTTGCGGGCCTGACCGATTCAGGTACCTATGCGCCTGAAGCCGGCACACTGGCGCAACTGGCCACACGTTTTTCGCTGGTCAAGCCATGCTTTTGGGGCAATCGTCTGGCCGTACTGCTATTGAGCAGCTTCCTGATTGGCATGCGACTCCCGGGTCGACAAGCGCTGTTTCATTCCTGTCGGATTGAATTCAGTCCACTGACGGACGGTGGCCCTTCCCTGGCGTATGAGACCCGCATTGAACGGTTTGATCCCCGGTTTCGCCTGTTGCGCTTGGTGTCGGACGTTCAGGTGGGCGGACACACTGTCGCTTCCATCCGCAGTGCCGCCATCGTCAGACCGGTTTTGCGGCCGGCACATCAGGATGACCTGCGTGCGCTTGTGGACCCAGGCATCGATTTTACCGGGCAGGTGGCGTTGATCGTGGGGGGCAGTCGGGGGCTGGGGGCGGCGTTTTCCCAACTGTTTGCCCTTAGCGGGGGCACCGTGTATGTGACGTATCACATGAGCGGCGCGGTCGCCGCAGCCATGCGTGACGCCGTGCCGGAGGCCCGACAACGGATCCATCTCGTGGCCGGTGACATGGCACGCTTGGACCATAACCAGGCCCTGGCTGAGCGGATCAGCCGGGAAAGCGGGCGATTGGACTACCTCATCTGCAATGCGGCGCCGGCCATCCCATCGCTGCGGATCGAGGCGACGGCGGCCGAACGCATCGCCCATTATGTCCACGAAAGTCTCGCCCTCGCCCTAATGCCAATGAGCGTTTGCTTGCCGCTCCTGGAACAACGTGCCGGTACCTGTGTCTTCGTTTCATCGTCCGCGATCAACGACCCACCGGCAGAGTGGCCGCATTATGTGGCCGCGAAAATGGCCATCGAAGGGCTCGTCCATACGGCGGCCAAGCAGTACGCCAACACGGCCTTTGTCATCGCCAGACCAGTCAAACTGTTGACCGATTTGACGAACACACCAATGGGCCGACATGGAGCCGTCTCCCCCAGTCATGTGGCAGCTGAAATCCTCATGTGTCTGCACCAGGCAAATCCGCCGGGCATCGTGACCGTGCAGGCAGCGACAGTTGGCCAAGAAACGTGACGCATGCTTTTCCGATTAGCGGGGGCGCGCCATGGCCAACGGTCGCATGCGGCCCTTCTTCCCTCACCATACGCTCGGTTCCTTCTGCAGAGGCCTAGCCGGATATTGGCGCCAGCCGAGTGGTCTGGTCCACTCGCCATTCGTCGCGGCCCGTGTCGACCGTGTCTCCGATCATGGCCGTCAGGGTCCACGGCAACTCGGTCAGGGCTTGTAAATGGTCGTTGTCCCGGCTGTAGGCAAGTACCTGATTCGAAAACGTGCTTGGTCGGGCCAGCCAGCCTTGGCGGGCCAGCGTCCCGGCAAGGGCCGGCCAGCCGAGCCTGGCCCGAAGGAAGTCGGCACGGGTGTCCAGGGCCATCCGCCTCACGGACGTTAGCAGGGCGATGAGGCACCCATGATCATCCGGGTCCACGAGCAAATCGCTGATCTCGATCCACCGGGCGACCCCAACCCGGTCCATGATTTTGGCGACCAGACAGCCCCGCAGGATTCCCGAGACTGCATCGTAAGCGCCGAGCGTGATGTCGGTGCCGATAGGCCGCTGATGGGTCTTCCACTGATAGATGGATGCGTCCCGGGCGCTCGTGGCGCCCAGTTTCGGGACAATCGCTGCAAACAGCGTGCCGATCTCCCGGTCCAGAGGATCCAACGGGCGAACATCGTAACGTCCGAATGCGGTTTGGGCCTGGGTAACCAGGGACCAGGCGAGGGGTAGGATGCCGTCAGCAATGGCGACCAGTGGCATGAAGTGTCTCAGGCGACCCATGCGACCGACACCGCGCCCGAACCGGAGCGCCCCGCTCGGGCGCAGGATCTGATAGAAATCGGTCATCACGGTGAGTGGCTTCCAGCCAAAGCGATGGAAAAGCGGTGCCAATTTCTCCGTTGCCCCGTTCAGCATCAGCAAGGGGTGATTCGCCATGGCCGTCCGCAACAGCTGAAAGAGTGCCGCCGTCGTCCGATGGCTTTCGGCCACGATCAGGTCGGCGAGCCAATAGCAGGGGGTGACGCTGCCCGCTGTCCAGACGTAATCTTTGATCAGGGCGAGTTGGCCGACGATGACGCCTTCGTCGATCGCCAGAAGGTAGTCAGACAGCGCCGAGCCTGCCGGGTGTGCGCTGAACTTCCAAGTCCGGTACGCAGGATCGGCTTTGGCGGGACAATCGGGATAGTGGCGCGCCAGGAACTGTTGCAGCGCAGGAGCCATGTCGGGGGAGAGCGGAACGATTTGCATTGGGGGGCCTTGTCATGGTCGGACCAAAGGGCGATGCCGTTGCCGACAATATCACGGGAATTGATCCTGAGACCAGCCGCACCCTGTCGGTGACCGGCGATGCCGGTAAAACTGCCCCGGGTGGCTAGGCCCTGTGGCGTATGTTTGTGGGACAATTGGCGATGATCAACGACACACCACGGGGGATTGCGGCTGCATGACCGGCAATGACTGAGCCAGAGAACGGCAGGTTTCCCGTTACCGTGGTCATCCCGGTCCGGAACGAGATCAGTAGTATTGGCCCGCTGCTGACCGAGGTGTTTTCACAGCGGCCCGCTGCCGTGGTCGTCGTCGATGCCGGGTCGACTGACGGGACTCGCCAAGCCCTTCGCACCATGCAGGAGGCGTATGCCGAGCTCAGGGTGATCGAAGTCGACAAGGCGTATCCGGGCGAAGGGCGCAATCTGGGCAGTGCCGCCGCTGAAACGCCGTGGGTCGTCTACATCGACGGTGGGACGCATCCGCACGCCGGCTGGCTGGCCGCTCTATGGGAAGCTGTTGCCGGGACGGAGCATGCCGTTGCATACGGTTACTATGTGTCGGAAATCAAGTCTCTTGTTGCCCGCTGGTTTACCTTGGCCGTCCTGCCCCCGGCACGGGCGGTCCCGGGCGGGTTAATGCGGAACCATTTCATCGCCTGTTCAATCGTGCGCAAGGCGGCCTGGGAGACGATTGGCGGATTCCCGGCGACGCGGGCGGCCGAAGACCGGATTTTCATGCTGAAACTGGTGACGATGTCGGTCGTCGAGGCGCCGGATGCGGTCATCACATGGATCGGCCCCCAATCCTGGGGATCCCTATGGCGTCGGCAAGTCATGTTGGCCGAACACAGTGCCCGGGCCGGCAGGGAACGGGACTGGCACTGGCCCACCCTGCGCTACTGGTTGCTCGGCGCAATGGTGCTCTTGCTCTTGCCCGTTTGGGTGAGCATGCCGATGGTGGTGGCAGGCTGGCTCCTGCGAACCGAACGGCGCTTGCAGCGCCATCGGCTCGAAGCAGACCTGCGTGAACGTCACCGGGGGGACCGGTTGGGTGCGGGGGCGGTCCTCCTGGTCACGGATCTGGCCATGTACGTCGGTTGGGCCCGACGTTGGCTGTGCCGGGATTTGGCGCCGATCGCCGTGGCACCAAGTCCCAGGACCGTTCCGTAACCGCATGGTCTGTATCATGGTCATTGTAGGAACGGGGCGGCCTGGCCACAAGCCGAACGCCGCCAGTCGCAAGTGATCAAATAGGAGGCAGGGCATGGGGATACCGGCGATGCTCCGACGACTGGTGTGTTCGCTGGCCTGTTTGGCACAAGTCGATACGGCTCGCCGATGGCGCCTGCACGCCCGGCGTCTCGTCCCGATCCTGAGTCTTCACCGGGTGCACCCGGTGGCCAATCCGTTTTGGAGTCCCTTGGATCCCGATTTATTCGACCAACTGTTGGCCTATATCGGCCGCCATTTCCATGTGACCACCCTGAGTGCGATGGCGATGACGACGGACCGTCCTTCTCTCATCCTCTCGTTTGACGACGGTTATCGGGACTTTCTGGATTACGCTGTGCCCCTTTTAGCCAAGCATGGCCTGCCAGCCAATCAGAATGTCATCCCGGCGTGCGTCGAGTCGGGGCGACCTCCCTGGAACGTGGCGATGTACGATTTCCTCCAAGTTGCGCCGCCGACGCTTCTCGCCGAGATGCGGCTTCCGGGCTTCGACATGCCTGCGCCTACCGCCGACGCCGACAGCAAAATGCGATTTGGCCTGGCGTTGAGCCGGTTTCTCAAAAATCGCCAGCGCAGCGAGCGGGCATCGTTGTGGGCGATCGTTTCTGAAGCGATGGCCCGCTTTGGCGACGTGCCATTCACCCCGATGCTGTCCGCAACGGAGGTGCGCCAGTTGGCCATGACCCACGAAATCGGGGCCCATTCCTTCGATCACGAGTCCATGGGCTTCGAGGACATGGGATTTTTCGAGGCGGACGTGGCCGCTTGTCAGCGGTATTTTGCCGAAACCCTGCAGTTGCCGATGCGCACGTATGCCTTTCCCAATGGCAGTCACCGCCCCGAGCAGATCCAGTACCTGCAGGCGCAGGGGATCTCCCGGGTGCTGTTGGTGGGAGAGGGACTGGCGCAGCCAGGAACCGGTGTCTATCGCCGCCTGACGATCCATGGGTCAAGTCTTGATGAACTGAAGCTGCGGACAGTAGGCTACTTTGGGGGGGCGTAACGAACGCCTCATGATGGGAGTTCGGGCGGTTCCCGGGAGTGCTACGATACCGCTCAGGCGGCCTTGGTCGGCGGTAGGAGCGTCTATCGCCTCAGATGTTGTGAGAGGCCTGCGGGACCCATGATCCAATTAACCAACCTGGACGGCAAAAGCTTTGTCCTCAATGCCGAACTGATCTTGTCGGTCGAAGCCACGCCGGACACCCGCGTCATCTTGCTTGACGACCGCAAATACATCGTGCGTGAGGGTCCTGACGAGGTCGTCGAGCGCATCATGCGCTACCGGCAGGCGATCCATGGCCATTTCCCGGGTCATGCCCCCGTCCGGGCTCCCGAAGTTGAGGACGGGCAATGAGCAGTGTCGTCGGGATCATCTACAACGCCACCCGCCCCGGCGCCACGGAGGCTGCTGCCGACTGCAGGCAGTTCCTCATGGCTCAGGGCTGTGAAGTGATCCGGTTCAATGAGTTCTCAGGCATCCAGCAGTTCCCGGTGCTCACCAATGAGGATCTGCCATCCGCCCCGCCGGCCGATTTTTACGTGGTGTTCGGGGGAGACGGTACCATCCTCTATGCCGCCCGCTGCATGGTGCCGCATCAGACGCCACTGCTCGGGGTGAACATGGGCACCCTCGGCTTTATGTCAGAGGCCGGGCGCACCGATTGGGAAGAGGCGATCCTGGCGGCGATCCGGGGCGAGTGCCGGATCGAAGAACGGTTGATGCTCGAAGCCCACGTTGACCGGGGTGGAGAAGTCGTCGGTCACTTCACAGTGTTGAACGACTTCGTCGTTGCCAAAGGCAGCTTTGCCCGTTTGATCGACCTGACCCTGTTCGTCGAAGACTACGAGGTCACCACCCTGGCCGCCGACGGGTTGATCGTCGGGACGCCAACGGGGTCGACCGCTTATTCGCTGAGTGCCGGCGGTCCGATTGTCGCCCCGGACGTTTCGGCGATCCTCGTCACCCCGATCTGCCCGCATAGCCTCAGTGCCAGGCCGCTCGTCGTGTCATCGGAGCATCGGGTGACGATCCTGGTCCGCCCACGGCACGAGTCTGGCATCGCCTTGACAGCGGACGGGCAACTGGGTTTGCCCTTGCTTTCCGGGGATCGGATCACGATTGCCGCCAGTCCGTACAAGGCGCGCTTCCTGCGCCGCAGCGGGCACGACTTCTACCGGATCCTGCGCGACAAGTTGCAATGGGGATACTCCGCCTATCCGACCGGTGATGTAACGGCCCATGATCCCGGATCCACTCCTTAAAACCCTGCTGGACCATTGGGACGACCGCAGTGCGCTCGACTGGCCGGCGATCGTCGAAACTTACGGGATGGGGGCACAGCCCATTGCCGGCCTGTTCCCCGAAGGGGGCGGGCCCTCGTCCGTCTGGCACCGCCAGGTATGCGTCGAAGCCCTGGGGCATTTGGGCACGTTGCAACTGGTCACGGGCTGGGCGCTGCCATTTCTGGTCGTCAAAGGGGTGGCCTGGGGGGCGACGCTTTGGGGCGACTCCCTGATCCGCCCGGCCCGGGACCTCGATATCGTCATCCAACCGGGGGACTTGCCGGAGTGGCAGGCCCACTTGGCAGAGGCTGGGTTTGTGGCGCCGCGCGGTCAGACGGAGTGGCTGCGGGGGCGCCAGATCGTCCAGTTGCATTACGCCGGATCCGGTGGCCCTTGGCTGAATCAGGTGCTCCCGCCTTGGTCCGCCTTTTGGCCACGGGCCCGACCCCTGGACCTTGGCTCCGTGCGTGTGCTCCACCTCGATCCGGCCGATACGTTGCTCTATCTGGCCCATCATCAGGTCTTTCGCCATGCCTTCGACCATGAGTTGGGATGGCTCGATCTGGCGGGCTGGTTGCGCTGGGCACCCCCTGATGCGGCAGCGGGGGCTGTGCGTCGGAGCACTGGCACCCATTTGGCCGGCTCCCTGTCGGCGTTGGCCTGGGCTTGGCGCACGCACTGGCAGCAGGCAGGGTTGGCGGAAGTGCCGGTGATGCCATGGGCCGTCGCCCCATGGGCGCGCTTTGCCATCAGTCGTCTGGGTGACTGGCGTGCGTCGGTGGGCCTGTCGCTGGCACTGGCTCAGGGCTCCGAGCGATTGGCGCTGCTGCGGGCGGCCCCGTCTGGTTGGCAGCGGTGGCTGGTCTGGCGCGATGTGCCAGTGGAACCCTGATCTGGTCAGACGATGGTCAGGGACGAACGTTGCTCATTTGGGGCTGCCTGTGGGGGCCGGAGTCGCCGTCGTGATCGGTTCAGTGCGCAGACTCATCAGTTCGACGACGGCCTGATCGCTCTGTTCTTTGATCAGACCGATGGCCGGGTAGAACCAGTCCACGATGGTGGTCTCGCCCTTCCGTTGCCGCAGCCGGTAGGCGACGTAGCTGCCGGCCGGCACTGTCACTGTTTCCTGGATCTCGACCGTGACCTTGGTGCCGTCCGGGTTTTCCCAACTGGCC
>JACMPN010000335.1 GCA_014377495.1 Candidatus Sericytochromatia bacterium | reverse complement strand
TTTTCCGTGCCTGTTGGCCGGTTTCAGCCGTCGGAATCCTGGTCGCCCCCAGCGGGCCCCCGCCGGCCCCCGGCCCAAGGCGGCACGCTTTGGGCTACCCTGTACGTAGACCTGAGTCGCGTTCGGTCAGTCGTCCGAGGGCGCCACTTGGCATCCGCCAAGACGTGCCGCCGCCGATTCCGGTCTCTCTCCCCTGAGACAGTTGAGGAGTTCCGCCGCATGGCGTCATACCAATACGTTTTCTCGATGTACAAGATGACCAAGGTCATCCCGCCCAGCCGTGAAGTCCTCAAGGACATCACGCTGGCCTTTCTGCCGGGCGCCAAGATCGGCGTCCTGGGCGTGAATGGCTCCGGCAAATCGACCCTCCTGAAGATCATGGCCGGCGTCGACAAGGCCTACAACGGTGAAGCCAAGCTCGCCGACGGCGCCACGGTCGGTTACCTGTCGCAGGAGCCGGAGCTCGATCCCACCAAGGACGTGCGCGGCAACGTCGAAGCCGGTCTCGGCCGCATCAAGGACCTGCTCACCCGCTTCGAGGAGCTGAGCATGAACTACTCTGAGGAAACGGCCGAGGAGTTCGAAAAACTCCAACACGAAATCGACGCCCTCGACGGCTGGAACCTGGACACGACCGTGGACATCGCCATGGACGCCCTGCGCGTCGCCGACGGCGCCACGGACGTTTCCACCCTGTCCGGCGGTGAAAAGCGCCGGGTCGCCCTCTGCCGCCTGCTCCTGTCCGCACCGGACCTGCTGCTGCTGGACGAACCGACAAACCATCTTGACGCCGAGTCGGTCGCCTGGCTGGAACAGCATCTCGACCGTTACCCGGGCACCGTTGTGGCCGTCACCCATGACCGCTACTTCCTCGACAACGTCGCCGGCTGGATCCTCGAGCTGCACGCCGGCAAGGGCATCCCCTTCGAAGGCAACTACTCCGGCTGGCTCGAACAGAAGCGGGCCCGCCTCGCCACCGAAGAAAAACAGGCCTCCCAGCGTCAGCAGACCCTGGCCCGTGAGCTGGACTGGGTCCGCATGTCCACCCGGGGCCGCCAGGCCAAGAGCAAAGCCCGCGTGCAGAACTACGAAAACCTGCTCGCCGAGACGCAGTCCGACCGGGTCGACGCCCTGGAAATCTACATCCCGCCCGGACCCCGGCTGGGCAACGTCGTCGTCCAGGGTCACGGGATGACCAAGGCCTACGGCGACAAGCTCCTGTTTGAAAACTTCGACTTCGAGCTACCGCCCGGCGGCATCGTCGGGGTCATCGGCCCCAACGGCGCCGGCAAGACGACCCTGATGCGGATGATCGTCGGCCAGGAACAGCCGGACGCCGGCACCCTGAAGATCGGCGAGACCGTCCAGCTGGCTTATGTCGATCAGTCCCGCGACTCCCTGGATCCCGAAAAGACCGTCTGGGCCGAGATCAGCGGCGGCGACGAGCAGATGAAGCTCGGCAAACGGGTCATGCAGTCCCGGGCGTATGTCTCCGGCTTCAACTTCAAGGGCGGCGACCAGCAGAAGAAGGTCGGCATCCTCTCCGGTGGTGAACGCAACCGGGTCCACATGGCCAAGCTGCTGCGCAGTGGCGGCAACGTGCTGATCCTGGACGAACCGACCAACGATCTCGACGTCGACACCCTGCGGGCCTTGGAAGAGGCCTTGCTCGAGTTCGGCGGCTGTGCGGTGGTCGTCAGCCATGATCGCTGGTTCCTCGACCGCATCGCCACCCACATCATCGCCTTCGAAGGGGACAGCCAAGTGGTCTTCTTCAACGGTAACTATACGGAGTACGAGATCGACCACAAGAAACGCGTCGGCAACGACACACCGCACCGGATCAAATACAAGCCCCTCGTCCGGGTCTAGTCCCAACCGATGGCCGGCCGGTGGGGGAAGGGTTTCCCCCACCCCCCGGCGCCGGTTGGGAG
>JACMPN010000334.1 GCA_014377495.1 Candidatus Sericytochromatia bacterium | reverse complement strand
CGCTGGCGTTGCCGGATGCGCCGGTCTCGGCTTTGCCCTCCGCCCCACCGGGCCCCGTCGTCCAGATTCCGGTGCCGCCGGGGCCGCAGCCGCCCCAGCCCAAAGTCACACCGCTGCCCACGCCGGGTGACGGGATGGTCGTCACCGGCATCATCACCAGTGCCCGCGAGTCGGTGGCCATCGTCGCCGCCGACGGCCGCAGCCGCCTCGTGCAGGTAGGGGACATCCTGCCCGGCGGTATCCGGGTCGTCAGCATCCGCGCTGATGGCAAGTCAGTCATCGTCAGCCAGGGCGGCCGTTCGGCCCGTCTGGCCGTGAAGGAGTAGCGCTGTGTTTCGTAAGACTCTGGTTTCCCGCTCGGGTCGGCCGTCGGTGCTCGCCCACCTCCTGGCGGTTGGCGCAGTCGTCACGGTCAGCGTCGCTCCGGCCCTGGCCGCACCTGCCGCAGGCGCCTACGTGCCGCCGCCGTCGCTCTCCAAAGTGCCGCCGATGGAGCTTTTGCCCTCGCTGGACCTGCGGGAAGACCCGCTGGTGACGATCATCCTCGACGACGCCAAGGTCGGCGACGTCATCAAGGTCCTCACCAAGCAGGCCGGCCTGCACCTGATCGCCGATACGCCCAAGCTGGACAAGACCCTCGGGCACATCGACCTGCGCAACGTGCCGCTCTCCCAGAGCTTCACCTTCATCATGCGGATGAGCGGTCTTGTCGGCCGGCGGATCAGCGATACCCTCTATGTCACAGACGAAGAGACCCTGAAGGCCCGTGGCCTGAACGACCCGCTGGTCAAGACGTTCCGCCTGGCCAACGGCAAGGTCAACGACGTGGCGGCCACCCTGAAGCAGATCCTCAAGCCCGACACCAAGGTCATCCTTGTTGTGCGGACCAACTCCGTGCTCGTCATCGGCTCCAAAGAAGAAGTGACTCTCGCCGAGCAGATCGTGCCGACGCTGGATAAGGCTCTGGCGCAGGTGATGATCGACGTCAAGCTCATCGGCGTGGCCAAGACTCTCGGTCAGCAACTCGGCGTCAGCTATGGTTTCGGTCAGGGCAAGGTCGGGGCATCCTTCGGCAACCCGCAGGCCGGCGACAACGCCGCCGGCAACCCCGGTGCGGCGGAAGGCGAGATGAGCGTCTCCTTCAATGCCCTGGGCGACTTCACGGCCAACTTCAACGCCCGCCTGAACGCCCTGGTCCGGGAGAACAAGGCGAAGATCCTGACCAACCCCCGGGTGGCGGCGCAGGACAACGTCAAGGCCCAGATCACCATTGCCGATCAGGTGCCGATCATCAGCACGAACTTCGCCAACACGGGCGGTTCGGGCGGTGTGGTCGCCACCCAGTCGATCACCTGGCAGCCCATCGGCGAACTGCTGGAGATCACCCCCCACATCGACCCGGCGGGCGGCTTCGTCACGCTGGAGCTGAAACCGGAAATCTCCTCCCGGGGTCGGGACATCATCATCAACGGCAATCCGGTGCCGGAGATCCAGCGGCGGCTCGTCAACACGACGATGCGGGTCCGTGACGGCGAGGCCATCGTCATCGGCGGCTTGACCCGGCGGAACAGTACGGATGCCCGCTCGCGCATTCCGTTCCTCGGAGACCTGCCGTTTCTTGGTAACCTGTTCTCGAATCGAAGTCAGACTGAGGACGAGACGGAGCTGATGATCATCGTGACCCCCCACATCACGACGGAAACAGCCGCCGGAATCGCCAACGGGAAATAATGCTGCGTTTTCTAACCGCCGGTGAATCCCACGGCCCGGCCCTGGTGGCCATCGTGGAGGGCCTCCCGGCCGATATCCCCGTCCTCGCCGAGACGATCAACCTCGGCCTCGCCCGCCGCCAGCAGGGCCACGGGCGAGGCGGCCGGATGAAGATCGAGACCGACCGGGTCGACTTTCTGAGTGGCATCCGCCTAGGCAAGACGATCGGTTCGCCCGTCGCCATGCACCTGATTAATAAGGACTATGCGAATTGGCGACTGGCCATGTCGCCGGAGCCCCAGGCGGGCGACGAGGCCGAGGCGGCCATCGACAAGCGCAAGTTCACCAAGCCCCGGCCTGGCCATGCGGATCTGGCCGGCGCCCAGAAGTATGGCGTCGTCGACATGCGCAACATCCTGGAGCGGGCGAGTGCCCGTGAGACCGCCGCCCGGGTGGCGGTCGGCGCGTTGGCCAAGGCCTATTTGAGCTGCTTCGGTGTCCAGATCTTCAGTCACGTCGTCCGGCTGGGCGGGATCGCCGCCACAGCCCTGCCCGCCAGCCTGACGGAATTGCAGCAGGCGGCCGAGGACTCGGTCGTCCGGTGTGCCGATCCGGAGGCGACGGCGGCCATGGTCGACCTGATCGACCGCACGGGCAAGGCCGGCGACACGCTGGGCGGTGTCTTTGAGGTCGTCGTCACCGGGCTGCCCCCGGGACTGGGCTCCTATGGCCAGTGGGACAAGCGGCTCGACGCCCAGCTGGCGGCGGCCGTGATGAGCATCCAGGCCGTCAAGGGCGTCGAGATCGGCATCGGCTTCGAGGCGGCGGACCGGCCGGGCTCCAAGGTGCATGACCCCATCGTCCTGCGGGAGGGTGAGCTCGCCCGCAGCAGCAACAACGCCGGCGGCCTCGAGGGTGGGGTCACCAATGGCGAGCCTCTGCTCGTCCGAGGGGCCATGAAGCCGATCTCCACCTTGCGCCAGCCGCTGCCCAGCGTCGACTTGGAGAGCCGCACGGCGACCCCGAGCCATTTCGAACGCTCCGACGTCTGTGCCGTGCCTGCGGCAGGTGTCGTCGGTGAGGCCATGGTGGCCTGGGTCCTGGCGAACGCCTGGGCCGAGAAGTTCGGTGGGGACTCCATCGCCGAGATCCTCGCCAACGTCACCCAGTACAAGGCATCCCTGCCCCACTGACCCTGCCCGACCTGATACGGCAAAGTCCCGGCCCCGTGCCGGGACTTTGCCGTATCAGGTCGTAGTTAACCCGGCCTCAAGGTCCGGGGAATGATTGTTTTTGCAGCAAGGTACGCTCTCAGGTTAAGGTGAGGTTATTCTGTTTGCGGGGGCCTGTGACCGTGCTCAGAGTGACCGGCAGTAACTAACTGCGCACTGAGGTTGTCTGCGGGGCGCGCCGAATGGGCATGTGGGCGGTCTTGATGGCTGCAAGGGGGATGTCCAGATCATTTGCTTGACAGGCTTTTCGGCGCTCTCTGGTGACACGGATCACATCCAGCGGTAACCTGTTTATAAATGTTTACCAGGCCCGTGTAACCCCCACGGTCTTGGGGATCGGGCGGTGTGCGGCGCGATCGCTCGGGTTGTACGCGCCCTAGACCTGCCGGTATAGTGCAAATCACTTGCAGTTGTGACTGTGGTAACCGAGATTGAGGCGCCTTCCATATAGAGGACGGCAGCCGACGGATCGAAAATTAAGTTGAAAGGAGCACTGGCCGGTGAAAAGTAAGCTGACCGTTCCAGGGGATAAGGCTCCCAATGCCCGGGCCGGCAAAAAGCGGAAGTCCGCCGATGCCAACCCCAGTGTCTATGTCGAAGTCGACCTCGGTAACGCCGGATTTGACGTCAACGCCCTGTTCGCCAATGACACGGACTCGATCGGGTCGTTCGTCTACCATCCCGAGATCACCGCTCCCCGTCGGCAGTTGGACCCCTATCGGGTGGTCCGCACCAGCAACCGGAGCCAGCAGAGCGTCGCGATCCGTCAGGTTGCCGCCACCGTCGCCATGGCCCCGGTGCACCTGGTCCAGACTCTGGCCGGTTGGGTGTCCGAGCAGGTGGGTTCCCTCAAGGGTGCCTCGATCGGCCTGACCAAGCCGACGATGCCGTCCACGCCGATCCTGGTGAACCGCACGAGCGGCCAGTTGCCCGGTTGGCTGATCCCGGCCGGTTCGGCCGTCGCCGTCGCCGGCGTCTCGGCCCTCCTCTGGTTGGGCATCGCCCCGACCGGCGGTCCGGTGGTCGATCAGATCCTCGCCCAGAACCAGACAGAAAAGCGGGCCGAGGCCCTGAAGCTCGCCGCCCAGCCGGGCGTCGTCAATGCCACCCGCACCCGGGTCGTCGAGTACACGGTCAAGGCCGGCGACTCGATCACGACGTTGGCCAAACGCTTCGAGCTGAACGAGTCGACGATCCGTCAGGTCAATGGCCTGGCGCCCGAAGCCAACCTCAAGGCCGGCAAAAAGATGGCCATCCTGCCGTTCAACGGCGTGGTCCACACGCTGTCCCACGGTGAGACCGCCCTCGAGCTGGCCTACCGCTACAGTGTCTCGCTGGCCAAGCTCCAGAGCGCCAACCCCGGCGCCAAGATGGAACATCTGCGGATCGGCCAGTCGCTGATCATTCCCGGCGTCAGCTATACGAAAGAGCGGGCGAAGCCCCCCGTCGTCGTCCGTCATGAGCGGAACCCCGAGATCCGGCTCGTCGCCTACGAGCCGAAGCGCAACAAGCCCGTCGAGACGAAGCGCAGCGCCGCTGTCCGTCCGACCAAAACGACCGTGACCAAGCCTGCCGATCGTGGCGCCCGGTCCGAGCGGTCCACCCCGGTTTCCCGGTCCTTGCCCTCGGGTGAGCGGACCCGGCCGGCACCCGTTGAGAGCCATGACGATCACGACCACGATCTTGAGAGCCATGACAACGGTCGGATGGTGACGCCCAACGCCGGTGGCGTCAGCTCCGGCTTCGGCTGGCGCGGCGGTCGGCTCCATGCCGGCATCGACATCGCCAACGACCCCGGCACGATGATCAAGGCCGCCCGCAGCGGTGTGGTCCTGTCCGCTGCCTACGATGGTGCCTATGGCAATGCCATCGTGATCAGCCATGGCAACGGTGTGACGACCCGTTACGGCCACTGCTCACGGCTCCTGGTGTCCCCTGGGCAGCGGGTCGAGGCCGGGCAGCCCATCGGGGCCGTCGGTTCGACCGGGCGGGCCTCGGGGCCGCACGTGCACTTTGAGGTGCGGGTCAACGGCAATCCCGTCGATCCCCGCGGTTACCTGTAAGAGACCGTTTTTCGGAGCAGAAAGGCCGCCCTGGCAACAGGGCGGCCTTTCTGCCTACCTATGCCGCCTTCGGCAGCGGCAGCCAGTCCCCCAGATGCCGGCGCAGGTCGTCGAGGTCCTCGTAAACGAAGCGGGCACCTGCCCGCTGCAGCCGGTCCGCCGCAAAGCCGCCCGTCAGGACGCCGGCACCCGTCATTCCCAGGGCTTGGGCCGCGGTGAAGTCGGAGGGCGAATCCCCGATGACGACGGCTTCGCTGGCGGTAACGCCCAGCCTGGTGAGGGCGGCCTGCCAGAGGGCGGGATCCGGCTTGGTCCGGGGCACGTCGTCGCCGCAGATGACGGCGTCGATGGGGCCGGGGATCTGACTGACGAGGCGATCCAGCTCATTGCGCTTGGCGGAGCTGACGAT
>JACMPN010000333.1 GCA_014377495.1 Candidatus Sericytochromatia bacterium | reverse complement strand
TTCAGACCGATCGGCCCAGTCAGCGGCTTTGACCACCCGGCCGACGTGTTGCGCCACGGCACATGTTTTGGAACAATCGCCCGACAAACCGCGGCAATGCGAAAATGGCCCAAGCCCAATGGTAGAAGCCGATGCGGGCATGTGAAACCTGCCAGCGGCACTATTTTGCGGCCGAGACGGCATGCCCCTTTTGTCAGACGGGCGCGGCGCCGAAGTCGCCCAACGGTGGACGACCCAGCCTGGCGCCCCAAGAGGCTCTCGCTGTCGGGGCAACGCGTTGCCTGAGCGCCGATCGGTGTGTGCGGCCCCCTCCTTAAGGTTACGCTCCTTGGGGGAACCAAGTTTTCTGAGCCGTTTGCAGGGCTTTATGGCAATAGGTTACTGACCCCGGAAGTTCGGCTTCCGACCTTCCAGGATGGCTGCCACGCCCTCCTGGTGATCGGACGTGCGCTGGGCGAGCCCCTGAAAGGCTGCCGCCATGGTCAGGGCCGTTTCCAGGTCTTTCTGATAGCCCCGGTAGAAGGCGGCTTTGGTCAGCTTGACGGCGATGGGCGCCTGCCGGGCGATCGACATGGCGGCGGCCTGGGCGGCGCCCATCAGGGCCTCGGCCGGGACGACGCCGCTGACGAGGCCGATGCGGAGGGCTTCCGCGGCATCGATCAGCCGGGCGGTCAGGGCCATCTCCAGGGCCCGGGAGAACCCGATGACCCGACTCAGGAAGTAAGCCCCGCCGTCCCCCGGCACAAGACCCACCGACACGAAAGTCTCGCCGAAACGGGCCCGGTCGGAGGCGATGCGGATGTCGCACATGCAGGCCAGATCCAGCCCTGCCCCGATCGCCGCGCCGTTGATTGCCGCCACGACCGGTTTTTCACAGGTCTCGAAGGCCCGGGCGACCTGTTGCAGCCCATGGTGATACCGATCGCGCAGTTCGGCCCCGCTGCCGGCGAACATACCGGTCTGCTCGCGCATGGCCTTCAGGTCGCCACCGGCTGAAAAGGCGTCGCCGGCCCCGGTGAGGATGACGACCCGCACCTCGGGATCGGCATCACATTGGCAGATGGCCCGCACCAAGTCGGCCGCCATCTCTTCGGAATAGGCGTTGCGGGCGTCCGGGCGGTTCAGGGTTACGGTGGCGATGGGCCCATCGTGGGTGACGAGCAGGTCGGCAGACATGGCGAAATCTCCTTGTGTACTCAGTGTAGAGCGGTTGCCCGGGGCGGCAAAACTTGCCTATTTCTGCCGACCTTTGGCCGGCCCAGCCATGGGGCCAGCTGTTTCAAGCGCGCCAGGATCGGGTATGGATGCCCTTGGTGACGCCGATTTTTGACTGAGGGCGGCACCGGACTGACGTGTGTCATTGCCGAACGGGCAAAGGGGTTTCCATGCGGGATATGCGATTGAACAACCCAGTTGGTATGGGTCCGGCGACCGGGATGCCGCCTGCCGTCAGTCTGCCGCCCGCATCGTCGAGCCCGGTCACCACGACCACGGCACCAACCCCGGGGGCCAGTGATGTCGTTTCGGTGCCAAAGGCGGCCACGAGCGAAGCCACGCCCATCAGCCTCATGGGCACCGACCCGCCGGTCAAAGCGGCCGGGTCCCGCAGCCCTCATCCCAAGGGTACGTTTGCAGTCAGTTACGGCTACAACCGGGCGGCCTACACCCATTCCGACGTCCGCTTCAAGGGCGAAGGCTACGACTTCACGCTGAACAACGTGGCTGCCAGCGACAAGCCTGCCTTCGGCGGTTCCCTCAGCCAGTGGGCCAAAGAAGTCCTGACCACCCACCCCGACATTCCGCAGGCGAACTACAAGCTGAGCTATTTCGTCAACGACCGGACGGCCATCTCGCTGACCGGTGATCACATGAAGTACCGGATGCGCCCCGGACAGACGGTGGCCGTCACGGGTCATGTGTCGCCCCCGGCGCACGGCACGGCGCACGGTGCCGACGGTGGCGCCCCCGAGTATGCGGATCTGTTTGCCCAGGCGCAGGGTGATTTCGCCGGTACCTATAACCACACGCCGATGACCGTGGGCCAGCCGGGGACCATCGTTTCCGATCTGCAGCACTGCGACGGCCTAAACGCCATCCAGGTCGATCTCTCCCATTACGTGCCGCTCGCCCAGAGCAAAAACGGCAAGTTCGCCATCGAGGCGTTCGGTTCAGTGGGGGCCGGCGTATACGTGACGGACACCCGGGCCAACGTCTTTTCAATGACCGCCGATGGTTCGTATGACAGTGGGCAGAGCCAGGAGTCAGGCCACGGCTTTATCAGCGCCATCGGTCACGATAAGAAGCATACCCATGCCCAGTTTGTCGTCGATGGCTTCGGGGCGTCGGTCGGCGCCGGCTTCCGGGCCACCCCGTTCAAATATC
>JACMPN010000332.1 GCA_014377495.1 Candidatus Sericytochromatia bacterium | reverse complement strand
CGCACGACCTGATGACCCGGATCGGCGGGCAACTGGCCAAGGAAAGCCTGCATCCCAAGCTTTACGAACGCACGCCGGGCCATTGGGTGTTGTATAGCCGCAACGCCTCCGAGATCTCCACCATCCTGGCCCTGATCGCCGCCTCCCATACCCTGCTTGAGTTCGAGGACGTGCGCAGCGAAAAGGAGATGAACAACAAAATCCACCGCCAGGTCAACTACGAGGTGGCCAACTACAACAAATCCGTGGCCACCGGTCTGCGCCAAAGCGACGAGATTGCGCGTCTGCGGAAAATGGGCCTGCTCGATGCGATGCCCGAGGCGTTGCGCCAGACGGCCATCTTGCGTGAGGACCATCCCTACGCCTCGCTGCAGGAACTGTGCGCCCTGTCCGACCCGCCGGTGAGCAAGTCGGGCATGAACCACCGCCTGCGTAAGCTGCACCGGATCATGGAGGAGTACGCCGAAAAGCCGGCGTCCGACGGGCCGATGACGGCCGATCCGGCCTGAACAAACATATTCCCAGCGTGTGAAAGAGGCTTTTCCAGTGGGTTCAGGGCGAGTCGGATTGGGGGCGGTTCCTGACGACAGCGCCTTTACGGCGCTTAGGAGGGGTTCGCCTCCAACCCGGCCGTCATGGACCCACTGGAAAAGCCTCTTTGCAGGGGAGGGGCCGGGGGCACGGGCAGCACGTGCCAGAAAATGAACATGTACAGGCAGGCGGTGCCGCCGATGACGAGGACGTGCCAGAGTTCGTGGTGGCCGAAGGTGCCTGGGGCAACGTCGAAGGCTTTCGTCGTCACGATCAGGCCGCCCAGCGTGTAGAAGGCCCCGCCGACCCCGACCAAAGCGAGGCCTTCCCCGTGCAGGGCCTGCATCAGCGGACTGATTTCAAAGACGATCATCCAGCCCATCAGGACGTACAGGATCACCGAGACCCGATCCGGTGGGTCGGTGATGTCGGCCGGCGTCTTGAAAAACAGCATCTTGTGGACGATGCCGCCGACGGCGATGAGCCAGACCACGGTCAGGAAGTAGACCCGCCCCGGGGCAGGCAACAGATGCCAGGCGATCGGCGTATAGGTGCCGGCAATGAACAGGTAGATTGCCGCATGGTCCAGCTTGAGGAGCAGCAGTTCCCGTTTCGGGGTGGACCGCACCCAGTGGTGGGCCGTGCTGGCCAGAAAGGTCAGGCACATCCCCAAGCCGTAGATGCCGATGGTCACCAATTTGGCTGGTTCATGGGCGACGAGGCCGAGCATGAAGCCGGTCGCCAACAGGCTGGCCAGCAGCGCACTGAAATGGAGCAGGCCATTGACCGGTTCGCGAAAGTACGTCGCCATCCCCGGCCCTCCTGCCTCGCTGTGGTGCACGGCTTCCAGCATAGGCGGGGAGCGACTGCCGGCATGATGCGTTTTGTTGAGAGTTCCGTGGGTTGGCTGGGGGGGGGGTCAAAAGATCCGTCGCAGCAGGTTCAGGCTCGAGATTGCCAGGCCGCCGCCTGGCGCCAGGCCCAGCCCCAGGGGACGCAGGCGGCCGTTGATGGCGAGACTGCCGTCACCGACGTTGGCCCCGGTCCCGTCCCCGGCCACCGTGCGGATCACGCCGGACGGTTCGATGAGCCGGATCCGGTTGCCGCCGAAATCGGCGATGTAGAGGCAGCCGGCGGGATCGAGGCAGACTGCCTGCGGTTGGGTCAAGGAGGTCGTGTTGGCGGCGACACCATCGCCACTGTAGCCTGATGCGCCGTTGCCGGCGATCACATAGACGTTGCCGAGGGTCATTGTTTGGCCGAAAAGCGTCCCGTTGACGGCAGGCAGGCAACGGACCCGGCGGTTCAACGAATCGGCGATCACCAGGTTGCCCAGACGATCGAGGGCCAATCCCTGGGGCTGGCTCAAGGTTCCGACTGTGGCCGTTTCCACATTGGCCACGGGGCCCCCCCCGCCTGGACCGATCAGGGCATGGATGTTGCCCTGACTGACGGGCAGGCCATAGCGGGTGCCCGTGATCGCTGCCACCAGACGGACGCAGTTGTTGCCGGTGTCACTGATCAGCAGGTTACCGTCGGAGTCCACCACGACGTCTGCCGGCGCACTGAGTTGGGCGGCCGTGGCGGCTGCCCCATTGCCGCCGTAACCGCCGATCCCCGTCCCGGCGACCGTGATGATCGCACCGGCAGTCACCGGCTGTCCCCAAAGGGTGCCGGTGCTGGCGGCGATGGCCCGCACACGGTGATTCTGCGAGTCGGCGACGTACAGATTGCCGGCGGTGTCCAATGCCAGGCCGACGGGCTGGTTGAGCCGTGCTGCACGGGCCGTGGCGCCGTCCCCGGAGAATCCGGCCGTCCCCGATCCGGCGACCGTATAGACCTTGCCCGCTAAAACCGCTTGACCGAAGAGGGTGCCCGTCTGTGCGGCGATGACCCGGATACTGTTGTTGTCCCGATCGGCGACAAAGAGATTACCTTGGGCGTCGTACACGGGCTCGGCCGGATTGGCAAAGGTGGCCAGCGTCGGGATGTCACCGTCACCAGATCGGTTGCGGGTGCCGTTGCCGGCGATGGTGTTGATGGTGTTGGTCGCCAGAGTCAGGGTGTAGATTGTGCCGCCGGTTGCCGTTAGGATCCGTACCCGGGAATTGTCCCAGTCGGTAATGGCCAGGCTCCCGTTGGCCCCGACGGCGAGCCCGCGGGGGTGGTTGAGCTGGGCCAGCCCTGGTGGCCCACCGTCGCCGCCATAGTCCAGCGCACCATCGCCGGCCAGGCTGTAGATACAGTTCGGACTGACGCTCTTGCCGTATACCCCACCCGCTGCCTTGGCCAGGACCCGGACCAGGCTGTTTTCGGTGTCGGCGATCAAGACGTTGTCCGTTGCGTCCACCGCCACGTCATAGGGTTGAAACAGCTGCGCGGCCGTCGCCAGTGCCCCGTCGCCGCCGTAACCGCTGGTCCCGTCCCCGGCGACCGTATACAGGAAGCCCTGCTGGCGGGGGAGACCGTAGAGCGAGGTGGCGGAGGCGGCGATCATCCGGATGGCATTGTTGTCACGATCGGCGATGAACAGGTTACCGCCGCTGTCGAGGGCGATCCCGTGCGGGGCGTTCAGCTGGGCGGTGGTCCCCAGGGCGCCGGTGTTGGTGCTACCGGCTGAGCCTGTGCCCGCCAGGGTGTAGATCCGGCCCGCTGTCACGGCCTGACCGAACACCACCTGCGTGGTGGCGGCAATCAGCCGGATCCGGTGGCTGACGCTGTCGGCAATGTAGACGGTGCCGGCGGGATCGACGGCGACGCGGGGGGCGCCGGGCACGGCTGCCGTGCCCGCCGGGATATTGTCGCCATTGAACGGGGTATTGCCCACCCCGGTGATGGTGTAGATCTTGCCTGCGGTCATCGTTTGTCCGAAGCGGACGACACCGGCGGCGGGAACCATGCGCACCCGGAAATTGCCGCGGCCGGCGATGTACAGGTTCCCCGCCGTGGCGACGGCCACCCCCGTCGGGTTTTGGAGGCTGGCCGACGTTGCGGGCCCGCCGTCGCCGCCAAAGGCGCCGGTCCCGTTGCCGGCCACGGTATACAGTTTGCCGGCACTCATCGCCTGTCCGAAGTACGTACCCGAGACAGTCGGGAGCATGCGGATACGGTGACTCACCAGGTCGGCGACGAAGAGATTGCCCAGCGTGTCGGCGGCAATGCCCCAGGGACCGGCGAGCGGTGATGACGTGGCGATGCCGCCATCGACAGGGCCGCCGCCTGCCAGCGGTGAGATCATGCCGCTGATGAAGTTGGTGAAAGAGCCTGTCACACTGGTGCCGGCAGCACTGACGGTGACGGTGCTGCCGGCTCGGGCCGGGGTTGCCCCGTTGCTGGCATTGCGGGCGATCGACCACAGGCGATACGTGCCGTCCGGCAGGTTTTTGAACCGGAATGTGCTGGCGACCGTGTCGAACGAGGCGGCGATCGCACCCGTCGCGTTGACAAGTGACAGCCCGTAACTGGCGGTCATTGGGGCGAAAATCGTCCCGGTCACCGTGGCCCCGGAGATCAGCTCCAGGAGTGGCAGGCTGAAGGCAGCGCCGCTGTTGTACGTGACGCTGCCTACGGCGACGACGGCGGTGTTCGTGGAGGTGATGGCTCCGCCCTGGCTGATGGAGACGCTGTCGTCGCTGGAACGGAATGCCTCTGCCGACAGACGGTAGGTGCCGACGGGAATGTTGGTGAATGTGGCTGTCACGTTACCGCCACCTGCGCCTGGGACGGTTGCACTGCCTTGGGGCGTCGCCGGGGTGCCCTGTTCATACATCGTCAGGGTCAGATGATGCACGTCGGCGGGCTGGGCTTGGATCTTCAGTGGAGCGATCGGCAACGTGACCTGGATCCGGGCCGTCGTCTTCAGCGGGCCAGCGCCTCCGGTGGTGATCTGCACGGTGGACTGGCATGCCGTCAGACAAACGACGAGAACGAAGAGGAAGAAGCGTTGCATGGGCTCAGTCCAGTCCGATCGGTCGCGTGCCGCCGACGACCGTGATACCGGCCCCAACGCCCGCGCTGGTGTTTCCCGGCACAGCCGTGGGTGTGACGGTTGGGGTCGGTGTTGGGGAGGGCGTCGGCGTCGGGGTGGGTGTCGGCGTCGGGGTGGGTGTCGGGGTTGGTATCGGTGTCGGGGTTGGTATCGGTGTCGGGGTTGGTGTCGGGGTTGGTGTCGGTGTCGGGGTGGGCGTGGCGGTCGGCAGGGCATTGCCCGAGTTGGGCAGGGCGGTGGCCGTAGGGG
>JACMPN010000331.1 GCA_014377495.1 Candidatus Sericytochromatia bacterium | reverse complement strand
TTCAGACCGATGAAGCCTTTCTGCTTTTCGAGCTTGGCGGTGTTGCGCTGGTAAATCGTCCCGCCCAGGCTGCCGACGCCACCGTTTTGGGCCGAGGGGACCACACTGAAGGTGTCGGGCTCGCCGATGCGCTGGTCGTGCTCGCTGTGCAGGACGGGCCCGATCAGCGTCAGGACGGCCTCGTACGCATCCATCTCGTTCACGGTATAGCTGATCATGTGATAGGTCTGGGTCCGCCCGCCAGAGTCGCTGATGCGGGCCCACTCGGGGTAAAGGCGGACATTGACGCTGGCATGTTTGGCCGAGGCCCCGGCCGTGGTGCCGACGAGGCGGGCCAGAAAGGACCACCAGCCGTCCGGCTCGACCATGTGGACGCCGTCGGCGGCAGAGCCCGTGATCTCGGCCCGCGTCAGCCAGTGACTGCCGCCGAGCTTGGCATTGGTGACCATCCGGCTGGCAACGGTCTTGGCCAGGCCTGACGCTTCGCCGGGATCCCGCACGGAAATGGCCCGAGCCGCCATGAAGGCGACGCCGTTCATGATCGAGCGCTGCATGTAGGCATAGGTGACGTAAAAAGTGCCGAAGACCATCAGCACCAGGATGGGGATGACCAGGGCCGTCTCGACGAGGGCCTGACCATGTTGGCGGCGGCGGCTCATAGGGGCAGCCATGTGGGGAAGGAAAGCCGCAGGAGCGTGCCGGTGGCGATGGCCAGGCCGTAGGGCAACGGCGGAGAGTCGGACTCACTGAGTGGACGCTCGAGGCGGATGCCCGGGATGACCAGGGCGCGCAGCAACTGGACGAAGCGGGCGAGGGTTTTGCGCAGGGTGCCGTGGTAGGCCGCCCACCACAAGGAGAGGACGGCGCCGGAGATACCGGTATACAGCATGGCGGCGATAGCGAACTTCCAGCCGCCCATCGCCCCGATGGCTGCGATCAGCTTCACGTCACCACCCTTGATGCCCTTGAGGGAGTACAGGCCGAAGGCCAGGAAAAAGGCCAGGCCAAAGCCCAGCAGGCCGTCGCCAAGTCCTTTGAGGCCCTGCAGAACCGTGTTCAGGGTCAGGCCGATCAGGATCGCTGGCAGGGTCAGCCAGTTGTAGATCTTTTGGCGCCAAAAATCAGTGGCGGCGGCGATAAGGACCGTCAGAACGATCAGCGGTTCGATGGCGAGGACCCTCGACATAAAGACGACAGGACGGGGCATGTCTAGTGTGACATACCCCGCCTGTGCAGTGTGTTTTCGAGCGATCAGACCGATCGCCGTTCGGCCTAGGTAGCGCCGATGTTACCTTCGGCTTTGCCCAAGCCTTCGGTGACGGCGGTGAACAGTTGGGCCAGCTTGCCACGCACCGACGTCAGCGAAACGATGGCGGCCACAGAGATGATGCCGACGATCAGGCCGTACTCAACCATGCCTTGACCATCTTCGTCCCGAACCAAAGTCTTCAGATTGTTTAGCATTTGTTCGTTCCTCCACATCATCATCTAGATAGCGCCAGCGCCGCCGGCACCAGCAGAGATCCCACCAACGATCGCCTCGTAGATTTGAGCCAGTTTGCCCCGCACTGTCGTCAGCGAGACGATGGCGGCCACCGAGATGATGCCGACGATCAGACCGTACTCAACCATGCCCTGTCCGTCTTCGTCATCCCAAAACACTTTTAGGCAACTCATCCCGGTCCATCCTCCATCTCAGCTGCCTTCCTCCATTCTTATCCCCGCCACCCTGCCGCGTCTTGCGTGCCTTGGGATAACCTTAACCGGTTCTTCATCCTTAACCGTCCTTTAGTCATTACGTAGAGCGAATTTTCAGAAATGCTGGTTGCATCACGCAAGGTGTAGTTGGGTTTAAGGGATATAGACTGGGTAGCGAGAAAGGAGGGGCCCATGACCGAGATCAACTCGACCCAGGCAGGCGTGAACGTCGTCTTAAACCAGTACAACAATTTCTTCAAGATGGATCACGCAGACGTCGGCCGCCCCCTTTCGATCAACACGCAGGACGTCTACCAGGCGACGACAATGGGCTCGTCCACGACGCTGGCTCAGGCTCAGGCCGCCCAGCGAGTCCCGCCCACGGGCGGTATTTGGTCCCGTGTGCGGTCTTTCCTGGGCATGGCCCCGTCACAACCGGCGGCCGTCAGCCAGGACCGGGGGCTTTTTTCCCGGATCCGGACGTTCCTGGGCATGGCCCCGTCCCCCACCGCCGCGTCGGTGCCCGTGACCAACGTCAACTTCGGTACCGTGACACCCGGTGCCGTCGGTTCCCGCAGCCAGGGCAACCTCCGTTCACTGACTCCGGCGCAACTGGCTCAGGCCGGCCGCACCGACAAAGCCGCCTTTTTCAAAGCGCTGCTGCCTGGAGCAATTGCCGCTGAGCGCCAGTACGGCGTACCGGCCTCGGTCACCCTGGCGCAGGCCGCCCTCGAGTCCGGTTGGGCCAAGTCCCCGATCGGCGGCTACAACATCTTCGGCATCAAGGGCGAAGGCTCCGGGGGCAGCAAGCGGGTCTGGACCCGTGAAGTCTTCCACGGCGTCAGCGTGCCCTGGTACGACAAGTTCGCCCTGTACAACAATTTCGATGATGCGATGTCCGCCCATGGCAAGCTGTTCCACAACGGCATGTACAAAAAGGGCGTCGAGCAGTTCGCTAAGGATCGAGACCCCATGCGGTTCATCGCCAACATTGGCAAGACCTATGCGACCGACCCCAACTACGTCCGTTCCATTCAGAAGATGATGACTGACTACAACCTGGTCAGTCTCGCCAACTCCGGAGGCGCCACCTAAATCCGGTGGTTGTCGTCTCGGGGGGGTAAACGCCGTCAGCCTCGGCCTTTCTTCTTGAATGCCGCCGCTTGTCGGTACAGATCCACCGCCTGTTTCAGGGCGATGTCCGACGTCGTGCCGGTGGCCATGTAGGCCAGCTCCTCGATCCGTTCCTTCTGGGCAAGATCGACCACATGTACGGCCGTCTGCGCACTGCCCGCCAGCTTTTGCAGACGCAGGTGCTGGTCGGCCATGGCGGCGACCGTCGGTAAATGGGTGATGCACAGGACCTGCACGTCGTTCGAGAGGGCGGCCAGCTTCTCGGCGACCGACCGGGCGGCGCCGCCACTGATCCCGGAGTCCACTTCGTCGAAAATCAGGGTGGCAATCGGATCCGACTGGCGCAGAACGATCTTCAGCGCCAGGGTCAGCCGGCTCATCTCACCGCCGGAGGCGATCCGGGCCAGTGGCCGCAACGGTTCCCCGGGATTCGGGGAGATATGGAACTCCACTTCGTCCAACCCGTGCTCGGTCAAGGGCCGCAGCCGCATGGCCACGTGAAATGCGCATTTGGCCATCCCCAGATCCGCAAGCTCGGTCATTACCGACTCTTCGAGCTCCAAGGCCAGTTCTTTGCGGGCATGGCTCGCCTGCATGGCCAGCTTGCCCAGCTCCTGCTCGCCCAGTTGCACAGCTTCGCGCAACTCGCCGATCTCGCCGGTGGCCGCCTCCATCTGATCCAGTTTGCTGGCCAGATCGTCGGCAAAGGCCACTACCTCCGGCAGGGTCTCGCCGTACTTACGTTTCAACCGGGTCAGCACGTCCAGCCGATCCGTGATCTCGGAAAGGCGGTCCGGATTGGCTTCGAGCGAGTCGATGCGGCGATGGATTTCCCGACCGGCATCACTGATCAGGACCTCGGCTTCGGCGACCTGATCGGCCAAACCCTGAAAGGCGTCCGCCTGCCGGGCCGCCATGCGCAACTGTTGGAGGGCCATCTGCAGGCCCCGCATGATCCCCTCGTCGCCCCCGAGGATCTCGGCGACGCCGCCCAGGCTCTCCTGCAGTTGGGTGGCATTGGCCAAGAGGTCACGCTCGGTCCGCAGAGAGTCCTCTTCGGTGGGATCGATGCCGGCGCCGCGAATCTCCTCCAACTGGAACTGCCAGAAGTCCAATTGGCGAGTCTGTTCCTGTTGGGCCGTTTCGAGCACCTGCAGGCGCCGCTGGGCCTCCCGCCATAAACCGTGGCCCTCCGACAGCCGCTGCAGCCGGGAACGATGCCCGCGGTCACCCAGACCGTCGAGCAGTGACAGGTGGCGCTCGATCCGCATCAGCGACTGATGCTCGTGCTGGCCGACGATGTCGATCAGCAGCCCGCCTATCTGGTTGAGGACGCTTTGGGTGACCTGCTCACCATTGATCCGGCAGCGTGACCCGCGGGGCGAGATCACCCGAGTGAGGACGACGGAGCCATCCGTCTCAATGCTGTTTTCGGTCAGGGCTGCCCAGACGGGGGACTCGGCCGACGGGACAAAGGTCGCCTCCAGATAGGCTTGTTTCGCGCCCTGCCGGACTTGGTCCAGCGAAACCCGCCCGCCGCTGACAGCAGACAACGCGGCGATGACGAGGGACTTACCGGCCCCCGTCTCACCCGTTAGCAAGCAAAGCCCGGAATCAAAGGAGATTTCCAAGCGCTCGACAATGGCGAATTGTTCAATCAACAGCTGCGTCAGCATAAGTTCAGTATAAGAGGCACAACGAAAACCTAGTAAGTGCCACAACAAAAAGCTGCGATCGGGCCGACTGCCGGCTACCAACGAGACGTTCAACGCCAGGGCACTTGGTTGCCCCCGGCAGCCGCCACCGGCACACCCGTCAGCGGGCCATCCGAAGTCCGAACGCAGTGGCAAACCGCCGCCTGGTCACGCTTTCACCAATTATGAGCTCCTGCTCGTTGTCTTGGAACGACCGGCTGCGATATG
>JACMPN010000330.1 GCA_014377495.1 Candidatus Sericytochromatia bacterium | reverse complement strand
GTCGGGGTGGCTGTGGCGGCATCCGAGGCCTTGCGAGTGGTGCCGGACGGGATGCCGCCGGGCATGTTGGCAGGTTTGCCGGAACTGGTTGTGCCTGGTGTCGGATTGGCCGGATTGGCTGCGGGGCAGCCGGACAGGAGCGTCACCGAGAGAGTGGCTGCGACGGTCAGGGCCGAGAGCGAGTGCGAGGACATGTTCGGGACGATCTCCTTGGATCCTGTGGGACTGCATGACTTGCTGCGTTTGCGTGTGTGCGACTCGACTTTCCCGGCCGCCAGTGTAGGTGTGGCGGCTTGGGAGGGCCGGTAGCCGGCGTGTGCATCGGTTGACGATGTCCATACGCTCGGTCTGTAGTAATCCATTAATGCAAAAATACTGCAATAGCTAATGCAGGCACTTTGCAACAAGCAAAACGACGGCCCCGCCTGTCACTTGGACTGGCGGGGCCGTCGAACCTCATGGCCGTGGGGCAGACCGACGTCATTGGCGGTCTACTCAGCGGGCCATAGTTAGCGTGCCGACAGGGCCGGCTCTTCTGCCGGTTTCGGCGTCTCGAGGGTGGCGGCGGCGTCCCTGGCCATTTCATCCAGGGCCAGGGTCACGACGTCTTCGAAGTACAGGTCGCACACGGCACCGATCTGGCTTTCGTCGATGACTTTCAGGGACTGACGGCAGTTCCGGCAGACTTCGGCCCAGCGGGCAGGGTGTCCGGGCAACGCCAGTTTGAGGCGGCTGTCGGGATCCGTCGAGCCGCAGGCCCCGCACAATTCGGCCGGCAAATGCCATTGGGCGCTACAGCGGTGGCAATAGGCCACCCGCTCGCCTTGGGCGTTGAGGCGGGCGATCGATGGAGTCCCGGCACAAACGGGGCAGGTCTGGCGCTGCCACATCGACAGGTCGAGGTCGGTGGGCAGCAGCCGGCAGATGGCGTGATAGAAGACCGACATGCTGAACGCCATGGCAAAGGCGGCGCCGGTCGGGTTTGCGCCGGTCAGGCGGCCGATTTTCTCGAGCGCAGCGGGCTCGCTGTTGCTCACGCCATTGGCAAGCTCGATCAAGTCGGCGTCGCCGAGACGCTGGCTGTCTCCGAGGACGTCGAGGGGACCCAGGGTCGTCAGATGCTGCTGCATCGTGGCGGTGACCTGGCGCAGGATCTGCCGAAGGGGTTCAGCACTCGAACCGGGGCTCAACTGATCAACGATCGGTCTGCCGGATTGCCAGGCTTGTTCGATCGCCACCGTATCCAGTGATGGCAGGGGCCCCGACAGGGTGGGACTCACCGCCAACAAGGGACGCAGGGCATCATGAAGGGCCAGAGCCCGGCTGGTCGCCGGAAACAGCCGCCGATAGTCGTCAAGAGTCAGGGTCTTTGCGCCCATGCGTTTGCCTCCTTTGAAGCGATGGAAACCGTCGATCGATACGACGTATCACTTATATAATGATTGTTAAGCAGGCGCAACCATGCAGTGCGTCGTCGGACCGGGCGATGTGCAGCGTCTGCCGTTTGGGCCTGAAAGTGGCTCATGGTCTGACCGGCGATAATCGGCCCCATCCCGGACGGCACATCGTTAGTGGATTGCGGCGAGTGGTGTCGGCAGGGTGCCGGTCTCGTCCAGGGACTACAGCGGCTTCGGTACAGGCGGAATAATCGCAATTATGACGAGATTGGCCGGCTTGGAGCGATCTCAGTCCAGGCATGGGTTACAGCCCGTTTGTCACAAATTGTTATCGGAATAACGGGCGAGCATTCGGGTCATGAATCATTGGGATCTCGGTATAACGGGGTAGGCCTGAGACGATAGTTAAAACCGAGTGTCGGTCCAATCTCCCCATCGTTCGGGTGGCGGATATGTGGCCAGATGCGAGTTCTTGTTGGTTGCGGTGGAGTGGTTGGGGGGTGGGAGCTGGGGGAGCAAACGGACCGCTTGAGGTGCCGCCGTCCCCCTCTGGCAGGATGGGGATTCACAGGAAGCCCCCACCTGACCTCTTCCCTGGCTGGGGCCAGTGGGGAGGACGTCATTGATGAATCGTCCGTTCAGCCCGAAAATTATCGCCTGTTCCAACCCAACATCCCCCGTCCGGGGAAAGCATTCAATGCCCCACTGCCCTCATCCGGCTTGAAGGCATCCGTTCTCGGCCACTGTCACATCTCTGAGGGAACCAGGCATAAGGTGGAGGTCGCGCAAATGCGGTGAGTTCTGGGAGGGCAGGGTGGTCCAGTCGCACGAAGGCCCCGGCGACAGGCCCTACTGGACCTTAGCCGGGGCCGACAAAGCGAATGGGCTGCCCTGCCCTCCCAGAACTCACCGCATGCCGAGGGCGGCCATTTGTTGCATGCCCCGGTCCATTTCCTGGTAGGTCTGGGTGCAGCGCTGGTACGGCGGGGTGACGTTGGCTGAAAACCAGGAGTTGCTGGCCTTGCCGCCTTCCCATTGGGCGCGGGCGGACTGGAGCAGGGGGAACGAGGCGTTGCCGTCAGCCCCACGCAGGGCCCCATAGGGACCGAAGGTCAGGTTGTAGGTGATCTGGGCGGCGATCGACTCGTCGTAGACGGCCCCCATCACTTCGGTGGCCTGGCGGAAAGTGTCGAAGGCGGACTGGCGCTTGCCGGCCGCTTCGGCGAACTGGGTGGCATTGCCGCTGCGGGCGGCAGACTGGCAGGCGGACACGGCGGAGCGCATCTCGCTGCGGGCCCGGGAAAACAGGCTTTCGGCCTGTTTGCGGTACGCCTCGGCCCGCTGGCTGTGACTGGCGATCAGGCCCATGCCCTGTTGCGGGGAGCGCACGGGCTGCCGCTGCAGATCGCCGGCGATCGCCTGGAAACGGGCCATCGGGTTATTCTGGGCGTTCATCCGCTCGGGTGGCGGGGGAATGACGTTCTGCATGTAGACTTGCGAGTTGCCGGCCATCGGCTGTTGCGGATAGCCCTGCTGCGGATACCCGTTATGGGTCGCCTGCTGGCCGCCACCGCCACCGAAGATGCCGGACACGGAGTTGACGAGGCCGCCCAGCATGTTGCTGACGCCGCTGAACAACCCGTTGAACATCCCGAAGAGGTCATTGGAACCGCTGGTCATGCTGTTGCCGGTATTGGCCACCTGGCCGGCATAGGGTGAGGCGAACTGCCCGCCGGACTGGTAACCCTGGCGGTAGGCATCGGTGGTATAAGCCTGCGGGGCAGCCTGATAGCCATACC
Source organism: Candidatus Sericytochromatia bacterium (assembly GCA_014377495.1). Classification (GTDB taxonomy): domain Bacteria; phylum Cyanobacteriota; class Sericytochromatia; order JACMPN01; family JACMPN01; genus JACMPN01. The sequence goes on along the minus strand of JACMPN010000330.1, from coordinate 7,180 downwards.
CGGCCTGGCCCTGTTGATTGGGCTGAGGCGGATAAAAGCCCGGCTGGGCGTTTCCGGAGGAGTTTCCGATGTAGCTCATGGCGTTTCCAATCCGTGCCGTAGACTAGCGAATCGTCGTGGCTTGCTGCTTCAGCATGCTGTCCAGCTGCGTCAGCACCGAAGTCACCTGCTGGCGAGCCCCCATCTGCAGGGAGACCGAGTTTTGGATCGGCGTCTTGCTCATGGAGTACCAGTGAAGCTTTTCCGCTGGAGCGCCGTTGTAAAACGACCAGGCCCGGCTGAGTTGTTTGGTGCAAGCGCTCTGACTGATACTACCACCAAAACGCTGGGCGCCGTACTGGTAGGTCATCTGGGCGGCCAGGGCCGAGACGTAAACCTTGCGGGACGAGTGATCCAATGCCGTCAGGGAATTCATCGCCCGGTCTTTCAGGCTGCCAATCTCGGTGAGGAGCGCTTGGCCTTGGGCCGAGCTGGGACCGCCGGCTGCTTGCAGCTTGGCAACCGCACCCTGCAGGTCCTTGACCGCCGAATTGGTCGTGTCGATCGACGACTGCATCTCCATCCGGGCGGCTTTGCCCTGGTCGGCGTACTGCCCGATCAGGTTGTCGACATTGCGGCCCGAGCTCATCGTGGCGACCTGCTGATAGGCCTGACCCTGGGCCTGAGCCATGTCCTGGCCCCACGCCGGACCGACCGCCCCGGCTTGCTGCTGCTGCTGCTGTTGCTGTCCGTACTGTTGGCCGTATTGCGGTTGGTTGTAGTTACCATATTGGGATTGACCGCCGCCCATGCCGCCCACGCCACCGAAGAGGCTGGTCACCATGTTCGCCAAGCCGCCGACGACGTTGGCCGTCGTGCCGATGACAGAGTTCATTGTGCCGAAAACATTGACTGATCCGTTCGTCATGGCGTTGCCCCAGCCGTTGACCGTACCCGCTGCGCCGGATGCACCGTTGGCGCCGGACTGATAGCCCTGGGAGTACGCATCGTTGCCGTAGCCGCCGGGCTGCGGCCCGTTTTGGGGGTAGCCCTGCGGATAGCCGGAGTTCGGCGGGTAATAACCACCGTTTACGGGCTGGTTGCCGTTAACCATCGCCATGGGGCACTCCCTCTCAACCGTTTTCTGTCATCTGTCTGTTACCTATCGTCGGTCGCGCTGCCGGCCTTGTCGTGAATCGCCGATTCTTACCCGAACCTTTACCCGCTCTTCCGCCCGGACGGCTGTGCCGGCGCGGGATGGCCACAACCGTAACGTTCCTTACTCTCTCGATCACTCTCTGGGCCACTGCCTACGGGAATCATCCAAGTCAGCCGGTCGGTGCAAGGGGGCGTATCCGGACTCAGTATGTACACCGGCCATTGCTTAACGCGGCTTTAGGCATTTCTTAGGGCAACCATTCCACTGTTTGCGGCCATGAAGAGAGGAGGCCGCAGTCCGTGACGGTGGGCCTGAGGCAAGAGGAGATTTTGATCGTGAAAGCCGTGAAAGCGACACTCCACGTCTGCGTGGCGACCCTGGTTTTGGTGGCGAGCGGCTGCGGCAAGCCCAGCCTGCTGCCGACCCAGTCCGCACCCACGATCGTGCGCCCGGCTTCGGTGCAGCCTGCCGCTTTGACCGTGACCCGCAATCCCGAGGCCGCTCCCGGCCTGTTGGCCAGCTTCAATCTGATCAACGCCAACCGCAGTGCCGAGACCCTGCGCTTTTTCGGCACGCAGACCAAGCTGACCCAGGCGACGGTGCAGACCGGCCAGAGCGTGCCCCGGGCGATCACCCCGGCCGAAGCCGGCCGCTATGCCCAGCTGCTCACCCAGGCCCGTGTCGATAACAACACGAGCGCCCTGCGCAACATGCTCAGTGGCTGGGCCGCCAAAGCCGTCCACCGCTAATCACCCGTTTCCAACCAAAAAGCGGGGGCGCCATTGAGCGCCCCCGCTTTTTGGTGGCACTTGATTGCCTGCAATAAGGAGCCCGGGCCCGGTGCAGTCATGCTGCACCGGGCCCGGGCTGTCCGTAGGGAGAGCGACTTAGCTGTCGCCGAAATCACCGCCGCCGCCGTTGAATTCGCCTTGACGGCCACCGCCGCCGCCGCGCCGCCGCCGCCGCCCCCGCCGCCGCCGTTGACCGTCGTTGTCACCACCACTGCCGTTGGCAATCGAGCCGTTCGCCAGCCGGGGCATGACGCTGACGAGCAGGCCCTTGACCAACTCTTCGGCCGTGGCGCCGGCCAACAGGGACTCGGCCAGCCGCTGGAAACGGATACCCAGAGGCGCTTCGGCCCACTGGCCGATCAGGCTGGGCAGGTGCTCCCATTCGGCCGGATCGACGTCGGTCATCTCGGCCGGATCCCGCCGCAGCGGGGTGGGGATGGCCAACGTCGGCAGCGGGGCCGGGGTGGACTCGACGAATTCAGCCTCGATCGCCGGGGCGGTTTCAGCCGGACGGCGGGAGCGGATGCCACGGGCTGGCCGTGCGGCCGGCTCGGCGGCGGACTCGGTATCGATGGCTGGCTTGCTTGCGGCGATTTCAGGCGTGGGAGCAGGCGCTGGGCTGCCGTACGTCATAAACGACACCTTTTTTTCAATCTGTGCGAAGTAGTACCGGTCCTCCGGGGTGACAAAGATCAGGGAGACCCCTTCTTTGCCGGCCCGGCCGGTCCGTCCCGAACGGTGCACGTAGGTCTCGGGGTCCTGGGGCACAGAGTAGTTGATCACGAGGCTGACGCTGTCCACGTCGATGCCGCGGGCGGCGACGTCGGTGGCGACCATCAGATTGATTTCACCGGACTTGAAGCGGGCGAGCGCTTCAGTACGCTTGTCCTGTTCCATATCGCCCTGCAGCATGCCGACGCGAAAGCCTGCCCGTTGTAGCCGGTTGAACAGCTCACGGGTCTCGGCCTTGGTCCGGCAGAAGACGATGGCCAAAGGCGGCTGGTCTTTGCGGAGCAGGTCCGTCAGGGTGGCCGACTTGCGTTCGGGGCGGACCTCGATCATCTGGTGGCTGATCTTCAGAGGCGTAGCCGCCGTCATGTTCACCGCCAGCGTGGCCGGGTTCGTCATGTAGGTTTCGGCGATCGCCCGCACTTCGGCCGGCATGGTGGCCGAGCAAAGCACCGTCTGGCGCTCGTTGGGCACCCAGCCGAGAATGTACTCGATCGCCAGGCGGAAGCCCATGTCGAGCATTTCATCCGCTTCGTCGAGGACGACGTAGCGGCACTTGTTGAGTTTGAGGTGCTTGCCCTCGATCAGGTCGTTCAGGCGACCGGGCGTGCCGACGACGACATGGGAGCCGTAGAGGAGGGCCTGGATCTGGGGGTCGATCTTGGTGCCGCCGTAAACGGCGGTGGCGGCGATGTGACGGTGGCCGCCCGCAGTGTGGAGCTGGGCGGCGACTTGCATCGCCAGCTCCCGGGTGGGGCAGATGACGAGCATCTGCGGGCTGAGGTCCTCGGAGTTGAGCTTGGCGAGCATGGGCAGGCCGAAGGCGAGGGTCTTGCCGGTCCCCGTGCGGGACTGGATGATCACATCCCGACCGGAATCGATCAGCGGCACGGCTTCCCGTTGGACTTGGGTGGGCTCGGAAAAACCCATGGCGACGATCGATTTGACGAGATCATCAGGCAAGCCCAACGCGGAGAATTGGCTGGTTTCGGTCAAGTTGGCAGGTCCTTATGTTGAACGATGCGAGCCTCCGGGCCAAAGTTGGCAGGAGGCACTCGGCACATTTTAGCCCAAAGACGCTCAACCAGCCAGGTTAGTCCCCCATCGTCCGGTGGGAAAGGCTCGATTACTCAGGCAGGACTGAAATGACCAAGCGCCTTTCTCAACATCCGGGCGATGGCACCCGATGTCGCTCCGGCACCTGAATAGGGCCGGATGACTGCATTTCAGGGGTAGCTTATGGCACGGTCGGGACACGGGTGGTCCGGACATTGGGCCTGCTGTGGCGATTTCCGGCGGGAAGCAGTTCCTAGAGGACGGGGGCGAGCTTGCGCGCCACCCAGTTTTTCATCCGCTCGCCGATGGTCGGTTGGAAGGTCTCCAGTTTCAGCGATGCTTTGAAATCGGCGGCGAAAACCCGTTCGTTCAAGGTGGCGACCGCCGCCGGGTCATTGAGCGTGACGTTCATTTCGCGATGCAGCCGCAGGGAGCGGGCATCGCCGTTGCCGGAACCGATGGTGCCCCAGACGCCGTCGACAGTGGCCAGTTTGGCGTGCATGATCCGGCCTTGGTAGAGGTAGATGGTGATCCCGGCGTTTTTGATGCGCTGAAAATGGGCTTTGGCGGCGGCATCCATCAGGCCGACGTCGCTTTTGCCCGGCAGCACGAGGTTGACCTTGACGCCCCGCTTGGCCGCCGCGATGAGCTTGTTGACGAGAGTTTCGTCACTGAAGTAGGGCATTTCCAGGTTGATTTCCCGACCCGCTGAATCGATCGCCGCAAAGAGGGTGCGCTGAAAATCCGGATCCGGGTAGGTGGTGACGACCCGCATCGCCGTCGCGCCGGGGGCTTTGGCCGGCAGCGGCGGAAAGACATCCGCATTGTCGGCGATGGCCGAGCCGCCGTGGTCCTGCCATCCCCGCAGGAATTCCCGCTGGATTTCGGCGACGACCGGGCCTTGGATGGTGATCATCGTGTCGTGCCAGGTGTCCCGGTAGTCGTCGGCGATGTTCATCACGCCGGTCATGGCCGTGTGGCCGTCGGCGACGATGATTTTGCGGTGATCGATCTGGCTCTTCACGCCGCTGAGGGCGTGGTGCCGGACTTCGACCCCGTTCTGACGGAGGAACTCGAAGAGCGGCGAGTTGGTCGACGTGCCGATGTAGTCCGCCGAGACACGCACTTTGACGCCGTGGGCAGCCCGGTCGGCGAGCGCCTCGGCGACGTCCCAGCCCGCCTTGTCATCCGTGAAAATGTACATCTGCATGTGGAGCGAGCGCTCAGCGCCTTGGATCATCGACATGATCCGGGGATAGGCTTCTTGGCCGTCGACGAACAGTTCCATTTTGTTACCCTGGGTCAGCACGGTTCCGGTTTCACGGGAGATCCGGTCTTCGAGGGCAGCCACGTTCATCGTCGTCAGTGGCTGGCGCCCCGCTAGTCCCGTCAGGGCAACACTGTCACGGGCGATCGGGCGCAGGGTGTGGGCTCTGGTGACTGGCTTTGGTTGGGTGGTGGGACGGACGACGGCCGGTTGGATTGCGGTCGACCGGCGAAGCGGCTGTAAGGCACCCATGAACAGTTCCCTCTCTCCACGTGAGAGTCTCTATGTCGGCGATCGCAGGGCCGGTCTTTCTTATTGTTGGTCTAAGATCCTACAAAATCTGTTCGGTCATATGCTGGCCAATCGCTGTCGGGTTCCTGAACGTCCCGGATAAAGGTTGCAAATGGCGATTTGGGGGCTGGTTTGTCACCGTCGGGCCGCCGTTCATTCCGTTGCGCACATCGGTGCCCGCCCCTGGTTTGACCGGGCTGTCGGCTGCCCCGAGTTACCGACGTCCGAGGTGCGTTGGGGCTTCCAGGTCTCAAAACGTCGTTGGCTGATGCGTTGCTTTCGGCCCTGTAATAGCCAGGGGATCAGCCAGGATCGGCGCCGGCCAACGTTTGCTGCAACCGGCGCAGGGCCACCTGTGTGGCCATCCAGCGAATCGGGTCTCGGCCCAGGGTGCGGAAGTCCCGCTCGTCGCACCGGTCCACACCGGGACCGCTCAAGGCAATGTAGACCCGACCGACCGGCGTGCCGCGATCGTCGCCCAAAGGTCCGGCCAGGCCCGTGATCCCGATTCCCCACGTGGCACCTGAGGTGGCCCGCACCCCGGCGGCCATGGCCCGGGCGACGGGGTCGCTGACGGCGCCATGCGCGTCGATCAGGGCTGGATCGACACCGAGCAGACGGGATTTCATCTCGCTCGTGTAGGTCACCGCGCCGAGCAAAAAGACCTGACTGGCGCCGGGCACGGCCGTCAGGCGTTGGGCTAGCCAGCCACCGGTGACGGATTCCGCAACGGCGAGGGTTTCACGGCGCCCGGTCAGGCCTTCGATGACGAGGCTCTCAAGGGTGTCCCCGTCCCGGCCAAAGTAGTGTTTGCCGATAGTGGCCAGGATCTCGTCGATCACGGGGACCATCAGGGCTTCCGCCGTGGCGGTGTCAGGGGCTTTGGCGGTGACACGCAGGTACACTTCGCCGTTGCCGACGTAGGGTGCCACCGACGGATTCGCCTGATCGAGGAGATGCTTGAGGGCGCCGGCCGCATCCTGTTCGGGGATGCCGACGAATTTCAACAGGTGCGAGACGATGGCCGAATCGGCCCGGGCATGCAGTTTCGGCTCGATGCACTGCTGCCACATTGCCTCCATCTCCCGGGGGACGCCCGGCATGGTGACGATGATGTGACCGGCACGCTCCAGCCAGATGCCGGCGGCGCTGCCGGCCGGATTGACGAGAGCGACACTGCCTTCGGGGATCCGGGCCATCTTGCGGGAAACGTCGTTCATCGGCCGGTTCCAGCGCTGGAGGGCCTCGGCCACGCTGCGCAGCGCTTCGGGGTCTTCGACCATCGGCAGCCCAAAGTGGGCAGCGATGGCGGCATGGGTCAGGTCGTCATCCGTCGGCCCCAGGCCCCCGGTGACGACGATCAGGTCGCAGCGGTCCCAGGCCAGTTGCAGGGCGTCGCTGATCCGTCCCATGTTATCGCCGACCGCCACATGCCGCATCACGTCGATGCCGCCCGCAGCCAGCTTTTTGGACAGCCAGGTGGCGTTGGAATTGACGGTCTGGCCGATGATCAGCTCCGTGCCGATGCAGAGGATTTCGGCCCTCACGTGCCGAAGCACCGATCCCCGGCGTCGCCGAGTCCGGGCACGATGTAGCTTTTTTCGTTCAACCTTTCATCCACAGACGCGCAGACGATGTGCACGTTTGGGTGGGCGGCCTGCAGGGCTGCCACGCCTTCGGGGGCGGCGATCAGGCAGAGGAACCGGATGCGGCTGACGCCCCGCTTTTTGAAGACGTCGAGGGGGGCCCGGGCCGAGCCGCCGGTCGCCAGCATCGGATCGAGGATGAAGACCAGGGCATCGTTCGGGAGCTGATCCGGGAGCATGACGTAGTATTCGACCGGTTGCAATGTCGCCACGTCACGATACAGCCCGACATGCCGGACCTGGGCTTCGGGAAACATCTCGG
>JACMPN010000329.1 GCA_014377495.1 Candidatus Sericytochromatia bacterium | reverse complement strand
CCCAGGACGGGCATTTAAGGGTTTGGCCGGAACGCATTGGCGCCTGGCAACCCAGCCTGGCCGACGACCACTTTCCGCTTGGCAAAATCGTCTCAGCCAGTCTTCTCAAGCCCAATCACGCCGAGCCAAAGCTCGTCACAAGATAGGGACGATGAATAATCCGGGCTAACGAGGTTGCCGGGGAGCCGCCAGGCTCATTGAAATTCCCGATTGAAAAAGAGCGTCCGCCTGTCCCATTTGGGGACATAGCGGACGCTCTCAGCGTCAGATGTTTGTGTGGACTAAGTGCCGCTGGTCAACAACGGTCCACCGACACTGCTGCGGACGTTGAGGCCCCCGAAGGCCTGCACCCGGGCGGCGGCATCCCGCGGGCCGAGTTGATCCGGGCCTGGGCTCTTGCCGGGGCTCACCCGACGGGTGGTGGTTTGGTTATCGATGTTGGCTGGGGCCTTCCGCGCGGGCGCCTGTGTATCCCGTTGCACCCGGGTCGGCGTGTCACTGCCGGACACGGTCCCCCGGCGGGTCGACTCGCCGGCCAGACGAAGCCCGGCCGGGCTGATCGCCACGGCGGTCGCAGGGCCCTTGGCCGGGTCGGTTTGCGGGAGGTCCAGGCGGGTCACGGACAGCGGCCGCTGCAGACGGAGGTCGCTCTGCTCAGGTGTGCCGGGGCGGACTGGTCCGGAGGCGAGGCGGGCAATGGCGGCCATGGGCAATCCTTAAGGTCGGAACAAATGCAGATGTCGTCTTTATAGAATTACCCACCTGTTGCGACTTTGTAACGCAAATGTTGCATCATCGGCCCGGCGTCTGGCCTTGCTCGGTGCTGTCGCAGTGGGTCCGATTACTCAGTAGGCGGTCATGGCTTTGAATGCGAAATCTTTGCAGAGGTACTCGAAGGCCAGGAAGGCGTAAACCGGTCGCCCGATTGGGGACCCCACGAGCTGAGTGCCGAGTGCATCCTGATTCAACCTCTACAGCCTTGATCCGAGGCCTGTGGTGGAGCCGGATCCACGGCACCGCAAGGTCTATGCCTAGCTGGGGAGAATGCAAGCGGCCTTCAAGACCATCCATGTCGAGGCGGCCAAGCTCGGCTACGGCCAAAAGCCGGCCCTATTTTTGAGCGACGAGGAGCCCGACCTGGCGACGTTTCCCTTCACCGTCTTCCCTGGCCCACGCCTAAACAATACGAAATGATATTCAGTTTACATTTTTTATAACAAGCAAAAAAGCGTATCGCTGTTGCATCTCACGGCGTGAATGATATTGCCGGCACGCCAATACGCTTGTTTCTATTACACATTCAAATCTAAAATGGCGTACAGATTACACTTAAGTAATCCATTGAGAAGTTTTTAGTTCCCTATTCGGTAGATCTAGTGGAGAAGACATGGCAGCTGCACAACGCAGAATCATTTTTACGTTCATATTGACCATGACTTTGGTCGGTTGTGCGTCAGGGCAAGAGCCCATTTCCCCTGATCTAAGATCGGGCCGCTTCGGTTCTTTGTCCATTGAAGAATTGACTATCGCTGAAACAGAAGCATTTCAATATCTGCAACGCCCACGCGTACTAGGTGTTTCAAAACCAGTCTGGAATGAGTTGCAGGCGTTTGCTTCCGATATCAGCAGTACGCCCGGCAGCGATTCCGGGTATGCACCTTCTGTATCCACGGGCAGCACCCGAACCTCACTCCCCGTACTTGGGGCACTCGGGTCAAGCGGAAAACTTCGCCTAACGGACATACTCGAAAGCACTTCAAACAAATCGATTGCAGGAACCGATTCGCCAGCCATGCTTACGCCGTCCAAAGATGGCGCCCCCTTAACGATACGCATCACAGGGGAAGGGTTATATCGAAAGACAGACAACAGCGATCGGAATGATGACAATGACATAGACGCGGACGATTGGGAAGCGAGTGCCATCACTCGATATACGCCCCCGATCTTGCCCGGTTTTCTCGTACACACATACTTGTCTCAGCAGCATAAGCACCGGGTCCTTTTGGATGACAGCATCGTGCTGACCCCGTCGTTGCGGGGGAGTTTCAGCAATAGCGAATTGACGATGCAACTCGATCCTCGTCAAATTCCAGACTTGCATCGTGGCGGGATGCACACCCTCACTGTGCTGGTCGGCCGCAACTGGGTTCAAGCGCCAATCCGGTTTGGACCCGCACGGCCGGGAACGTTTCTCGGTCCCATCATCAGCGAAACACGACTACTGAAGAATGGCAAAGACAAAGCTAAGTGGTTGGTCGAGGTCGTCGGGCGCAATCTACCAATCAGCTTCCTGAATATGTACGCCCGCATCAATGGCAATCGGGCCTACCTTCATGGCACGTTTGCCACGGCGGAGGACAGCGTTGCCTTTATCCACATACCAATGGGCAGTCTTAAAACCTCCGGCCCGAACAGCCTTGTTCTGGCCACCCCCTTTGGCGCCACCTTTAGCGAGTTCTAACCACCAAGGACCTTTTCATGCGTATTGCAGTCTCAACCGTTCTCTCCGCTTGCATGGCATTGACCAGTGCCTGTGCGGTTTTTCAAGTTTTGCCATCAGTGTCCCGAGTATCTTCTTCGGGCAGGCCAAATCCAGAGCTGGTGCTGGCAATCAAACGGATCAGTCCTCGATACACGGGACCAATGGACCTGGCAATCGACCCTGCAATTGGCGGACGAAAATCCAGTATGTCGCTCAAAAGTGCCATCAAACCATTTCGCCTGACGTTTCATTCTGACGGCGAAACTGTGATGGCTGGCTTTGGAACATTGGCTAAGGATCCAAAATCCTCCAACCCAACGCCAGCACCACGCCACGATCCCTGGATGTTGCATCACCAAACTAATGCTGACCACGTGTCTTCAGACCATGGTCAATACTTTGATCCGAACAATACTACACAGATTGGGATTGATCCCACCGCCGGAGAAATCCCGGTCCCTGGAACGACCGTATCTTTGGCTGCAGTTTCGATGGGTGGGTCACGCTCCGCAGAGTATGTGTCAGCTAAGCTAACGGTCTTTCCTAAGTCACAAGCAGCGTTGACAGAAATTCTGAGATTGACTGGCGGACAAGTGACACGGCAGGTTGGCGACGATTTTTATGAAATCGCCCCCGATCTGAGCAAAGCAGACCTTATGCGATTGCCGGATTACGTGAGGGCCTTTAGCGAATTCACGCCAATCCCTATTACTCAGGCCAACTTTTCGTCGCTGAACATGGCGAAGACAATGGCACTGGGAATGATGTTGGTCAACGAACACACGGACCTTGTCCAAGCAATCTCACTAGACAGTGTCGGCATTCCTTCGACCCCCCCCGCTTTAGATACATCGGATGCCATTACGTCATCAACCTACACTGCCAGTGAAAAAGTGGCACTTACTGCGCAGCGGATACCAGAGGCTTGGCAATATGGGCTTGGTGAAAAAAAAGACGGAAGCAGAGTTAAAATCGCTTACATTGACCAGGGTTGGATTGATCTGAAGAATAGTAGGGAGCTATCTCGTACAGCCGACTACGAGCACGGGATTTCCTATTTATTTGGGACAATCACGCCACTGCCAACGGAATTCCCTCACATATTTTCCAATAGCTATCCGTACTGGAAGTGGCATGGAACCGGCTGTTTGATGGCTGCGGTTGGAGATATCAATAACGGTGCAGGCGCAATCGGAGTCGCTCCCCATGCCAAGGCAATACCTATCAGCGCATATACATGCAACGATATGAGCAGTGCAATTTACTTTGCCTTGTTCAGTGGCGTAGATGTTATAGGTAGCAGCATTGCGTACCCTTCTTATTTCTTTTCCATTGCAACCGGATTATCGGCGACCCCGTTTACATCCGGTCTCGTACCACTCTTTGATCCCGCTCCAATAGGTTGGGCAACTTCCATTGCGGAAGTCCTCAACGTTCCATTTGTAGCATGCGCTGGCAATGAATATGATTGGATTCATGTCAATGCGCTGGCAGCTTTCCCTTCTCCAATTTTAGTCGGTGCTGTCGTCCCACCCAACGATTTCGACAGCGATAGCCCAGAGGGCTCCTCCGCAGTTACGACAGATTGGAGAAAAGTCAGTTACTCGAACTTTGGCCCAAGAGTCGATGTCTGGGCAAACTCCTTTGCAAAAGTCGATGGAGACACGAGGAAGTATCCAGACGTATACGCCGACACTTATGCAAACTCCGGCCAATATATCCGCAGTTTCACGGGGACAAGCGCAGCTGCGCCCCAGGTATGTGGAGCCGTTGCTTTGATGAAAGCAGCCGCAACCAAAGCCGGCATAACTCTTACTGTTAGCCAAATCCGCAGCATCTTAAAATCAAGTGGCCAAAGTTCACATGGTGCTTACAACATCAGGGACAATTACAAAAGCCCGGGTGGAGTACTCCAAGCAATTTTGCCTTTGGATTCTCGCTGGAACGGCAGCAATGTTTCCATCCTGAATGTGGAAAGAGCTGTCTTAGACGTACTCTCTTCAGGGACATCGGCAGCCCCCAACATCATTCGTTCAATAGATGGAATATTGTGCGAACGTATTGAACCAAAGCAGGGCGTTGATACAGCCAAACTAATTGTGAGCGATGGAACGAAAGTTTCCACAATCACTCTCGGAGAGGCCGGTGCCGAAACGTACGGTTCAGCAGAGGCATTCCCAACTTTTAGTCAGACTGGTGCTCCTTCACCGAAGAAGTTCACGACCGTTTCCGTGGAGGGTTGGTTGAGAAATGGAAAAATTTCCGATGGTTTAGATGTTTATCGTGTCCTTCCGAAGAGCATACCGCCCACTGTAGCTTCGCTAACACTGGTTACGGGTTCTAACACGATTAAGGCCACTGGTACATTTCTCATATCGAATCCGGGAACTCCGATGACCTTGTCGTTCTCGATTGCAGGAGCGCCCGTCAATCTAACAGCGACTCACATTTCTCCGCCGTTCACTGAAGCCGAATTCAATGTAGCTGGCAATCCACGAATCTCGGCAAGCACCATCACGACGGCGACACACATTGAACTTGTCACCTCAGGCGGCAAACAGGCTGTTCCTGCCCCTTTCACTGTTCTCAGCACCGGGGGTCTCAAATTTCAGGTTTCTTCCAGTGCCCAAGCAGCACTAACTTCGCTCCAATCTGGATTAGTTGGGCCTGGGACAACCGGCGTTTCTGATCAGGCGCGCCTGCACGGAGTCGCGATTCGATCGCAAGGTGGCATAACGTATCTGCCTCCCGTTGCATTGAACACTACCCTCGACAGTGTCATCGAATGGTCCACCCTTGCGGATGTGGGTGGAAGTCTCAGTGGCGCTGTTGGAGGTCCACTGGCCGGCAAAGGAGGCCCTTTTGAGGTTATCGTTAGACGAGAGCCTGACAACCAAGCTGATCGCGCGTTTATTCAAGTGAACAGTGGGTATTCAGGAAGCTATATTGGAGTTTTGTCAGCGAGCGTTAGCTGGGGGCCAACCTGGGCGTCCGGGCCCTATACTGAGACGTATAGTAGTCAAGGGGACTACAGCGGATGGATTGGTTCGTTCTTGGGCTTGGGTCAAGTCACTGCGGGCGCTTCCTATAGCACCACATTAAACTGGCGTGAGTATGTAAACTTTGGGCCGGGTGTATCTGGCGTGCGGGCGTCCGACCGTTTCTCAAATGAGCAATTGGCCAGCGCCGCAGGAGCCCTGATTTCAAGTGGCACGCTATCAGCAGCCGCCAAACGGGATCAAATTTCCAATCAGTTCCAATCAGTAGCGGATCTGCCAGCTCAATCCGTTGTTTGGACGCAAATTGCCCCAGATTTGTTCGAGTACGGTGATTAATGTGAATGAAAATTTACTCCTAGTGTCATCTCGATGGAAGGTGGCACTGGTTGTACTTATCACGGCAGTATCTACTGGATGTGGAGACGGGAAAATTTATTATAAGGAGATTGGGCCAATTGCGTGGTCTGAGGATGGTAAATTTCTCTTCTTTGTGTACAAGGATCGTGCATCGGAGTATGTTTACAAGTTGTCATCAGAGCCGGGTGGCCGATCCCCGCAACGGGTGTTTACGTCTGAAAAGAAAATATTGACTCTCCAGGTGAACTTTGGAAGCCTTCTTGTTTCAACGGCTGGTGTTCAGGAGGTTGATTTAGCTAGCTGTGAGCCGAAATCGATAGAGATTGCCGGATTGGTTGCCGAAGTTGCATTTTATACAGAAAAAAAGGATCTTGCATTCATTGCGAATAATTCAACCTCAAAAAGAGCGTTATATATAAAAACGGCCAGTAGTGCAGTTATTGAAATCGACCCGACTGAAATACTCTCTAACACTTTAGGGTTGACCCAAATTAGTCCGGACCGTCGAAGTCTTTTATATGTGACGAGTAAAGGTTGGTCGATAGCCAATCTAGTCCCACCATATGGCAGCGTTCGCGTAAATGGAGCTTCACAAGGATGGTGGACGTCCTCCCAAATTATCTCCATTTCTGAGAATGACTGCCCTGCTCGCTGTGAAATTAGTACAGCTGGCGATATTCGGCCCAATGGGTTTCCATTCCCCATCAACCGTATCCAGGCTTCTCCAGATAATTTGCGGGTTGCATTTTCTTTTTCCGACCCTAATCACGCTTGGCGTCACAAGGTGGATTCGATTGCAATTGCGAAACCCGATGGTACGGGGTATCGGGTCGTTGTTGATGGCAATCAACTGCCTGATGGTCCGCTTGTGTGGGAGGTTGTTCCTTCATAGAAATTGTACGTTGGTCCTCATCGCCTACTTCTTTCCTCAAATCTCAACGGCAAGGTGTCGAGGCCGTCGGAGGGACGGTGCATTGTTCCGCGACTGCGAGCCAGGCTTAGCGCCTGACGCTTTATGATTGGGTTAGGCGTCGGCTAAAACGGGCACTTTGGCGTCGGGTGCAGGCTGCGGGATGACGGGGTTTTGGTTGGGCTTCGGCGGCTGGAGGGCGTTTGCTGACGGTGTTTCCAGCCCATGGGGCGGGCAGTGCCTTCCCGTGTCTTGGTCAGAGGCAAACGGCCCATGCTAAACTGCGTGCAGCCATCATCGGACCATGCCTTGTTTAGCCCGTGTTTCAGGAGAGTCCCGCCGGATGTTTAGCAAGATCCTCATTGCCAACCGTGGCGAGATCGCCTTGCGGGTGATACGGGCCTGTCAGAGTTTGGGGATCGCCACCGTGGCGGTCTATTCCGAAGCTGACGCCCAAGCGCCACACGTCCTCGCCGCCGACGAGGCCTTCCTGATCGGCCCGCCGCCGGTGCCCCAGAGCTACCTGAATGCGGCGAAGATCCTCGAGGTCGCCCAGAGCTGCGGCGCCCAGGCCATCCACCCCGGCTACGGCCTGCTCTCCGAGAACGCCGACTTTGCCGCCGCCTGGGAAGCAGTGGAAATCACCTTCATCGGGCCCTCGCCCAAGGCGATCGCCGCCATGGGCGACAAGATTGCCGCCCGGGCGATGATGGCCAAGGCCGGCGTCCCCGTGGTGCCGGGCTCAGGTCCGATCGTCGATCCGGCCGACGCGTTGGCTTTTGCCGAGCAGATCGGCTATCCCGTGATGGTCAAGGCCAGCGCCGGTGGTGGCGGGATCGGCATGCAGCTCGTCGAGACCCCGGCCGAGCTCGAGAAGGCCGTCAAGATGTGCGGCGCCCGGGCCAAGACGTACTTTGGCTCCGACGTGATCTACCTCGAAAAGGCGATCCTCAAGCCCCGGCACATCGAAGTGCAGATCCTCGCCGACCACTTTGACAACGTCGTCATCCTCCATGAGCGGGAGTGCTCGATCCAGCGCCGCCACCAGAAGGTCATCGAGGAGTGCCCGAGCCCCGGCGTCTCCCCCGAGCAGCGGCGTTTCCTGACGGAGCGGGCCATCGCCGCCACCCGGGCCATCGGCTATGCCAACGCCGGCACCTTGGAATTTCTGATGGATGCCGACGGCAACTTCTACTTCCTGGAAATGAACACCCGCCTGCAGGTCGAGCACCCCGTCACCGAGATGGTCACGGGCCTGGACATCGTCGCCTGGCAGATCCGCATCGCCGCCGGCGACAGGCTGACCTTCTCGGCCGCCCCGCTCAACGGCCATGCCATCGAATGCCGGCTGTATGCCGAGGATCCCGTCACTTTCATGCCCCAACCCGGGACGCTGACCCGCTTCGAGCCGCCCGCCGGTGAAGGCCTGAGGCATGACGTGGGCGTCGTCAGCGGCTCGGTGGTCACCCCGTTTTACGATCCCATGCTCGGCAAGCTCATCGCCTGGGGCAGCACCCGTACGGAGGCGATTGAGCGCCTGCGGGACGCCCTGGCCCGTTACGAGATCGCCGGCATCAAGACGAATCTGCCGTTGCTGCAGACGATCGTCGACTCGCCCGCTTTCGCCGCCGCCGACCTGGACACCGGATTCATCAGTCGGATGCGTCAAACCGTCACCGCCTAAACCGCGGCGCTGTACCATTTCAGAAAGGGAACCCCCAATGCCGAGCATCGTATCCAACATGACCGGGACCGTCATCGACGTCCTCGCCCAGGCTGGTGACAGCATCACCGAAGGCCAGGACGTCGTCTGTCTCGAGTCGATGAAGATGCAGATGTTCGTCCCGGCGACGGCGGCGGGCAAAGTGACCGAAGTCAAGGTGGCTGCCGGCGATTTCGTCAATGAAGGCGACACCCTGCTGGTATTGGAATAGCGCCGGTCGGCAATCGGGATCGAGGAGGACGGATGCGAGGGGAACTGCCTGCCACGGTGCGGGTCGTCGAGGTAGGGCCGCGCGATGGCCTGCAAAACGAAGCCCGCATCTGGCCCACGGCCGACAAGGTCGAGCTGATCCGCCGGCTCGTTGACAGCGGCCTGCGTGAGATCGAGGCCACTGCTTTCGTCCACCCGAAGGTGATCCCGCCCATGGCGGACGCTGACGCCGTCTCGGCCGCCCTGCCCCGGTTGCCGGGCGTCATCTACAGCGCCCTCGTGCCGAACACCCGCGGCTATGCCCGGGCCCTCGCCGCCGGCATCGACGAGATGATCGTCTTCATGTCCGTCAGCGAGTCCCACAGCCGCTCGAACATCAACAAGACCGTCGCCGAGGCCCTGGCCGCCTGTGCCGAAGTCGTTCAGGCCTGCAAGGCCGACGGCAAGCCTGTCCGGGCCTACCTGTCCACCATTTACGGCTGTCCCTACGAGGGCGACATCGCCCCCGCCCGGGTGGTCGCTTTGACCCAGTCCCTGCTGGATCTGGGCGTCAGCCGGGTCTCACTCGGCGACACGACGGGCGTGGCCACCCCGGGTCAGGTGCGGGACGTGCTGGGGCGCCTCCTCGATCGGGTGGCCCCGCAGCAGCTGGGGCTGCATTTCCACGACACCCGGGGCATGGCCATTGCAAACATCCTCGTCGGTCTCGAGATGGGCCTGTCCATCGTCGAAAGCGCCATCGGCGGCATGGGTGGCTGCCCCTATGCCCCGGGCGCCAGCGGCAACGTCGCCACCGAAGAGGTCATCCATCTGCTGCACGGCCTCGGCGTCGGGACGGGCGTCGATCTGGATCGCCTGCTCGGGGTGGGGCTCTGGATCGAAAGCGTGACGGGGCAGTCCTTGAGCAGCAAATTGCTCCATGCGGAAGCCTCCCGCCTGCTCAGTCTCGTGACCTGACCTGCCATAGAGTGGTAATTCGCCAGTCTCAGGCGGTGCCCCGTTGCTGGGGCGGATTTGCGTCGCTCCGACAGCCTTGCGCCGCTCCGACAGCCTGGGATGGCGTGGGCACGGGTCGGACGTGGCGTTTCGACGGGGTCATCGGGTGTCTGAGGCCGTCTCGATAGGGCTAAGGTCGTATGTGGAAAGGGAACCAACCCATGCCGTCGAAGTCCGGGCACGGCGCCGATCGGGCCACACTCGTCCTGCTGGATGCGCTGCCCGACGGCCATTGCATCATGACGGCCGATGGCACGGTCTGTGCCTGGAGCCACCGCATGGCGGAATGGACGGGCATCCCAGCCGAGATGGCATGCGGCGGGACGATTGAAACGTTGCTGCCCGGCTGGCGGCGGTCCGGGCTCGATCGGACCAGTGCCCTGGTCTGCCAGGGGGCCGGGCCGGTGATCGTCGACGGGCGTGTCGCCCCCCTCCTCGACGGAGCGACGGTGATCCGCACCGTCCGCCTGGCCATCCTGCCGGGCGAGCCCGGCGAGGCGCCCCGTCTCCTCGTCACCCTCAGCGTCGTCGATCCGCCGAGGGCGCAGACGGTCGCGAGTGCCGATATGTCCTGGCAGCAGATCGCCGCCCAGGTGCCCGGTGCTGTGTATCACCTGGTCACCGGGCCGGACCGCTCGGCCACCGTGCCCTTCATCAGCAGTGGGATCGAGGCCATCTACGGGATCAGTGCCGAGACGGCCCAGGCCGATGCGCTGCAGTTGCTGACCCCGATCCTGGCCGAGGATCTGGGGCCGGTACGACAGAGCTTTCTGGCGGCGGCGACGGCGGTCACGGCCTGGTATTGCGAGTTTCGCATCCGTCGCCCCGACGGCACCGTCCGCTGGCTGCAGAACCAGGCGGCGCCACAGTCACAGGTCGACGGTCGGATCGCCTGGCATGGCCTGATCAGCGACGCCACTGAGCGCCGTCAGGCCGGCGAGGAGCTGAGCCGGTCGCGGATCCTGCTCACGGCGGTCATCGAAAACGCCGGCCAGAGCATCTTCTCGGTGGATCGCCTCAAGCAGGTCACCGTTGCCAACAGCCAGTTCCGGACCGGCTATCTGCGGACCTACGGCGTGCCGGTGATCATCGGCAAACACTTGGGGCATGGTCTCGACAGCAACCTGTTCCAGCAATGGGAGGGGTGGTTCTCCCGGGCATTCGCCGGTGAATCCTTCCGGGTCGATTTCAGTGTCACCAACGCCGCCGGACTGAAATACTTCGAAATCGGATTTTTCCCGATCGACGTCGACGGGACCATCGAGGGTGTCAACTGCTTTTCGTACGACGTCACCGAGCGCAAACACACCGAAGCGGAACTGCTCCGTCAGAAGGAACTGGCCGAAGCGTCCACCCGGGCCAAGTCCGAGTTCCTGGCGACGATCAGCCACGAGATCCGCACACCGCTGAACGGGGTGCTGGGCATGGCCGATCTGCTTATGGACGACCCCCTGTCAGACGAGCAGGCGGAGTATCTGGCGGCCATGCGCCGGTCTGCCGAAGCCCTTTCCGTCCTCCTCAACAACCTCCTGGATCTTTCTCGCATTGATGCCGGCCGCCTGTTCATCGATGCCGAGCCCTTTGAGCTGGCAGGCATCTTCGCCGCCGTCACCGATCTGCTGGCCACGCAGGCCTGTCAGAAACAGATCGACCTGATCATCGACCTGCCCGACACGCTGCCGGCCAGGCTGGTCGGCGATGCCTCCCGCCTGAAGCAGATCCTCCTCAACCTGACGGGCAACGCCGTCAAGTTCACCCAGCATGGTCACGTGCGCCTGACCGTGGCCGGGGCGGCGCTACCGGAGGGTCGGCTGGCCCTGACCGTCTGCGTCGAGGATACGGGCATCGGGATCCCCGAGGACAAACAGGCCGCCCTGTTTGGCAAGTTCGTCCAGGCCGACGCCTCGACGACGCGTCGCTATGGCGGGTCCGGGCTTGGCCTGGCGATCTGTCGGGAACTGGTCGCCCTGATGGACGGCTCGATCAGCCTGACCAGCGTCGCCGGCCAGGGGTCCGTGTTCACGATGACCGTGCCCCTGGGCGTGGCGGATCCGCAACGCCCGTCCCCCGCCGGGCATGGCCCGTCGGTCCACGACCGTGGCCCCACGGCGTCGGTCACGGTGGACAGGGCAGGCTGCCGGTTGCTGGTCGTCGGCGACAACGACAACAACCTGCGGGCGGCCAGCCGGATGCTGGAACGGCTCGGGTGTACCGTGGACCGGGCGACAGACGGCCGGTCGGCTGTCGCCATGGCGGCGGCACACCCCTACGACCTGATCTTCATGGACTGTCAGATGCCGGATATGGACGGGTATCAGGCGACGACCGCCATCCGCAGGTTGCCCGGTGCGGTGGGCCTGACGCCGATCGTAGCCCTGACGGCCTATGCGATGAACGGCGACCGGGAAAGATGCCTGGCCGCAGGCATGAGCGATTACCTCTGCAAGCCGGTGACCCGGGAGGCCCTGCGGATCACGCTGGACCGCTGGGTCCTGAGCCGGCCGGGGCGATAGCGGGGACGGCGGATGGATGTCCTGATCAAGCAGGAAACGGTCTTGCTGGCCTCGGTGATCGAAGCGATCGCCGGACTGGTGGTCATCCTCGCGTCCCTGGCCACGGCCTGGGTGGCGGTGGGGCTCGGTCGGGTCTCCCCGGCCATGCCCCGGCCCGTCGCCGCCCGCCTCCTGCTGGGGCGCTGGTTGTCCCTGGCCCTGGAATTCGAGTTGGCCGCCGACATCCTGCGCACGGCGGCCACGCCGAGTTGGAACGAGATCGCCCAATTGGCGGCGATCATCGTCATCCGCACGGTGCTGAACTTTTTTCTCGAACGGGACGTGGCCAGTGCCGAGCGGCGACAGCCGGCGTCCTGATCCGCAGCTGCCGCCCGGCCCGCCGGCGTGCTAGGCTGGCGCCGCTCATTGACGCAGGGAATTCGAAGGAGACCGGCATGGCATTGCGGCACGAGATAGACGACGGGATCGGCGTGCTGACCCTGAACCGGCCCGAGGTGATGAATGCCGTGAACCGGGCCCTGCTGACCGAGTTGCACGGGGTCCTGCAAGCTTGGCGATTCGACCGGACCGTGCGGGCCATCGTCGTCACGGGCGCTGGTGACAAGGCCTTTTCGGCGGGTGCCGACCTCAAGGAACGGGCCACCCTGCAGCCCGACGAGGTCCGCCAGTTCCTGACCCTGATCCGGGACACCTTCGCCCTCGTGGAAGCCCTGCCCCAGCCTGTGATCGCCGCTCTGAACGGGCTGGCCCTCGGTGGTGGCCTGGAGTTCGCCCTGGCCTGCGATGTCCGCCTGGCCGCCGAGAGTGCCGCCATGGGCCTGACTGAAACGGCCCTGGGGATCATCCCCGGCGCCGGCGGCACGCAGCGCCTGCCGCGGCTGATCGGGCCGGGTCGGGCCAAGGAGATGATCTTTACCGCCCGGCGGGTGGGTGCCCGGGAAGCGGAAGCCTGGGGCCTGGTCAACCGGGTCGTGCCGGATGCCGACCTGCGGGCAGCCGCCATCGCCATGGCACAACAGATGGCAGCCAATGCGCCGGTGGCCCTGGCCCAGGCGAAGTTTGCCGTGCAGCACGGGCTGGGGGTGGATCTGGCCTCGGGCCTGGCCATCGAGGGCAAGGCCTATGAGGTCTGCACCCCCACGGCGGACAGGATCGAGGCGCTGACGGCGTTTCGGGAAAAGCGGAAGCCGGTGTTCACCGGAGCCTGAACCTCGGGAGCAACCCAGGTTGGGGGGTGACGGTGTTGCCGCAAGCAGGGCGTTTTTCAGGTCTGAGACAGGCCCCGGTCGACGTCGAGAGTGCGCGCCGTCCGGAGCCTGCTTTGGCGTTGGCCAAAATTCATTGAGATTCCGTAACTCCTGTTGGTGGCAAACAGATGCAGGCGGCCTATGCTGGAGGGTAAGCGCAACGTGGCGCCTTCGGCGTAGAAAAGGAGTGCATGATGCATACCGCTCAATCCCCCATGACGGGTTTTCCCACCACCGGTTCCCGGCATTGGCATTTGAGCGCTCCTGCTCTCTACGAGACCGCCATCCGTCGTCAGGAAGGCCTGGCCGCCGCCGATGGGCCGCTGGTGGTCCGCACCGGCAGCCGGACGGGCCGCTCTCCGGACGACAAGTTCATCGTCCAGGAGCCGAGCACGGCCGAGCGCATCGCCTGGGGCGACGTCAACCGCCCGATGGCGCCGGCCGTCTTCGATGCCCTGCAATTGCGGATCATGGCCCACTTCGCCGGCCGGGACGCCTTTATCCAGGACTGTACCGTCGGCGCTGATCCGCAGTATTGCCTGCGGGCCCGGGTGATCACCGAGTTCGCCTGGCACAGCCTGTTCGCCCGCAACCTCTTTCTGCCGGAGACCGACCCGGTCCGGCTGGCCGCCTTCGATCCCACCTTCACGGTCATCGCCGCCCCGACGTTCAAATGCGTGCCCGACCGGGACGGCACCCACTCCGAAGTCGTTGTCGTGATCAATTTTGCCAAAAAAATCGTCCTCATCGCCGGGACCGAGTATGCCGGCGAAATCAAAAAGTCCATGTTCACCGTGATGAACGTCGTTCTGCCGCCGCAGGGTGTGCTGACCATGCACGCCAGCGTCAACGTCGGGCCGGCCGGCGATGATGCGGCCGTCTTCTTCGGCCTCTCCGGCACCGGCAAGACCACCCTGTCCGCCGAGCCCGGCCGCACGCTGATCGGCGATGACGAGCACGGCTGGAGCGATCACGGGCTGTTCAACTTTGAGGGTGGCTGCTACGCCAAGGTGATCAAGCTGTCGCCCAAGGGCGAGCCCGAGATCTACGCGACGACCCGGCGCTTTGCCACCGTCCTCGAAAACGTCGTCATCGACCCGGTCACCCGCCAACTCGACCTCGACGACGCCAGCATCACCGAAAATACCCGGGCGGCCTATCCGCTCAGCGCCATCCCCAACGCCAGTCCGACCGGGATGACGGGCCAGCCCCGCACGGTGGTCATGCTCACCTGCGACGCCTTCGGCATTTTGCCGCCCGTCGCCCGGCTCAGCCCGGATGCCGCAATGTACTATTTCCTGCTCGGCTACACGGCCAAGGTCGCCGGCACCGAGGCGGGCGTCACCGGGCCCAAGGCCGTGTTCAGCACCTGTTTCGGGGCGCCCTTCATGGCCCTGGATCCCGAGTGCTACGCCGACATGCTGCGGGCGCGGATCGCCCAGCACAAGACGGACGTCTGGCTCGTCAACACGGGCTGGATCGGCGGCGCCGCCGGGGACGTGCCCCGCGTCCCTTTGGCCGTTACCCGGGCGATCATCACGGCCATCCACGACGGCTCTCTCGCCAAGCAGCCGATGCAGCGGGACCCCGTGTTCGGCTTCGAGGTGCCGCAGCACTGCCCCGCCGTCGCGGACGAGCAGCTGCAGCCCCGGTTGATCTGGGCCGACCCGGCCGCTTACGATTCCGGTGCCGTCGCCTTGGCCAAGCGGTTCACCAAAGCCTTCCAAATCTACGCACCGAACGTCCCCGAGTCCGTGCGGCAGGCAGGCCCGAAAGTCCCCGTCACTGCGTGAGGTTGTTCCGGTGGGGCACATGACGGTCGATTTCGGCCCGGAACCTGCGCAGCGTCCAGACGGACGCGATCCCAGAACCCGAACCGAAATCGACTCGCCCTGCACCCCACCGGAACAACCTCAT
>JACMPN010000328.1 GCA_014377495.1 Candidatus Sericytochromatia bacterium | reverse complement strand
CGGGGGCACTGGGGCCACAACACAACACCCAGCCGCCCGGCCCCCCCCCCACGGGGGCGCCCCCCCCCCGCTATGGCCGTTTGAATCGGGGGAACCGTTTCAGGGAGAGGGAAAGAACCCTACCGTTTGCGGGCGGCGGTGCCGACGGTGAGGATCGCCTGCTGGCGGGCCGGCAGGGTGACTGAGATGCTGTGGCCGTCGACGGCGATCGACTGGCCACCCAGCTGATCTGTCATCCGGGTCCCGTCGGCGAGCTTGCTCTCGGCCCGCAGCTGGATCTTGCGGGTGACCGGGCGGTCTCCGGTGTTGATGACGACGAAGACCTCTTCGCTGGCCGCCTGGCGGCTGTAGGCATAGACCTGATCGTCCTGCCACATCTCCAGCTGTTTGCCATTGCCCAGGGCGGGGAACTGCTTACGCAGGCTCGTCAGACGCTTGATATGGGCCGTCAGATCGGCATCGAGATTGTTCCAGGGCATGTCGGCCCGGTTCTCCGGGTCGCCGCCGCCCTTGAGGCCCGCCTCGGTGCCGTAATAGATGCAGGGCATGCCACGCACGGTCAGGGTCAGGGTCAGGGCCCCTTTCAGGCGCTCTTTGCCGTTGTTGCCGGCGACGGACATGAAACGGGGCACGTCGTGGTTGTCGATGAAGGGCGTCAGGAACGATCCGTCCGGGTAGGCGCCATCCTGACCGAGCAGCGACCCCAGCTTGCGTGCACTCTGGCCCCGGGCGAAGACGTCCGTGATCCCGTAATAGAGCGGAAAATCGAACATTGAATCGAAGCCGTCCCGCATGTAGCCGGCCACGACGTTGGGATCGCCGTGGAGGACTTCACCGAGCAGCATCAAGTTGGGGTTTTGGCTCTTCACACCCGAGGTGAACTTCCGCCAGAAGGCATGATCGACGTGCTTGATGGCATCGACCCGCAATCCGTCCACGCCGGTCTGCTTGACCCACCAGTTGGCGTTGTCGATCAGGTAGTTGGAAACCTCCGGGATGTCCTGATTCCAGTCGGGCAGGCCGGCGAGATCGCCGTGGACGGACTGGAAGGGGTCGTCCCAGTTCTTGATGTCGCCCATGTGGTTGAACCAGTTGTAGTGGGGGTCCTGCGGATCCTTGTGACCTTTGCCCCAGGGATGCTGGTAGCCCGTGTGGTTGAGGACGACGTCCTGCATGACCTTCATGCCCCGCTTGTGCGCTTCCTGGACGAAAGACCGGGCGGTGGCCATCGTGCCGAGATGCTCGTCGACAGCCTGATTGTCCTTAGGCCAATAGCCATGGAAACCCCAGAGCTTGCGGCCACCGGACAAATTTAAGGGGATATCGTCGTTGTCGATCCAGGGCGTCAGCCAGACGGTCGTGACCCCCATGGCCTTCAGGTAGTCGAGCTTGGCGATGACGCCGGCGATGTCGCCCCCGTGATAGCCCCATTCGTTGTTGGGTTCGACGTCTTTGTCGTTGCTGCGGTCGCCGTTGTTGAAGCGATCCGTGACGATGAAATACATCACCTCATCGGTCCAGGTGTTCGCCTTCACGCGGCTCGAAGCGACTTGGACGGATTGGGCATTGCTCGCCAGCTGCGGCAACGGGGCTGCACAGGCAGCAGTCACTCCGAGCGTTACCAGCATGGCCACCCATTTATGACGCATTCCACCCTCCCCGTCTCACAAGGGCACACCGTCCCTCATGGTGTGGTTGTCGACCCTTACGGTCGCAGGCTTGCTTACATTTCACTAACACCACGTAAAGTATGGGCTAAGGAGCCGCAAATCCGGTCATGGCGGTCACCCTTCGTCCAGGAAATAGTCGACGGTATCCCCTTGGCGAAAAATACCTTGTAAGCCGTCGCGACCGTCCCGGCCGGCGGCTTTGACGAGCAGTTTTCCGGAATCGGGGTATTCGCAGATTTCCAGCGGTTCGACCGTGGAGATGGCCCAATACAGCAGGGGGACGTCGCCGTCGTTCCAGATCTGGTGGGCACTCGCACTGCCTGGCGGACAGCTGATGAAATCACCGACCCGCAATGGTTTTTCTTCCCCGTCATAACGCAGCCTGCCCGATCCCTCGATGATGACGAACAGTTCCTCGCCGGCATGGTGGGCGTGATAGGGACTGGAGATCTGACCCGGCCCCAGGCGGGTCAGGACATAATCGAGACGCTCGGCCCGCAGGGCGCCGGCTACGGCTTTGTCATCACTGCCGAATCGGCCGTGCGCATAGGACTCCCAGGGCAGTTCCGCCACATTGATCTGAAACGGCTTCATGCCTCACCCTCCCAATAATCGACGGTCGCACGCTTCGGAAAGACGCCGCTGAACGTGCGCTGGCCCTTGTCACCACCTGCGGCGGTGCCGGCAATGACGTTCACCTTGTCGGAATCCGGATACTCGATCACGTCAGGGGCGGCCATGGTGCCCACGGCGAGATACCGCAGGGATTCCGCACCGTCGTTGATGAACTGATGGACACCCCCGGGTCCAGCTGGACAGCTGATCACGTCGCCTGACCGGATGGGGCTGACGATGTCGCCGATCCGCACCTGACCGGTCCCGCTGAGGATGACGAACATTTCCTCGTTGTCATGGTGGAAGTGAAAGGGAAATGAGCGGGCCCCCGGCGCGATGGCCGTGATGCCATAGCTGAGCTTGCGAGACCGCATCGCCAGTGAGAGGTGCTGTTCTTCCACCGCAGTCTGGCCATGGGCCCGGCGCTCCCAGCCGACGTCGTCGGCATTCAGCAGGAATGGCTTCGGCGCCATCATCGTCCCCCCGTACCTTCAACCGCAATTCGGGGGCCATCATACATCCATGCGCCGTCCGTGCGCCGGATGGCTGTAAGGTGGCCGGTGGCATCATCCGCCAGTTACGAAAAATCGGCCAGCGGGCCCCGCAGGACCGCTCATGCGTCGCTGCCGCGTGGGCGGATCAACGTCTGCACCTTGGCAGAGACCTGGTCCTGCGGTTTGATGACCGCTATGGAATGGCGATTTATCGATTCGGGATTTGCAGACGGGGCCACGAACATGGCCGTCGACGACGCCCTGCTGGACAGCGTGCGCCAGGGCATTTCCCCACCCTGCCTGCGGGTCTACCGCTGGGCGCCGGCGGCTGTGTCCCTGGGTCGCAATCAGGCGGTAACGGACCTGATGTGTGAGCAGGCCCAGACTCTGGGCATCGACATCGTCCGCCGCCCAACCGGTGGCCGGGCCGTCTTGCATGATGGCGAGTTCACCTACAGCTTCATCGGCGGCAGCCGTCATGGTTTTGCCGAAAGCATCGACGGGGCCTATGCGCAGCTCGCCGTGCCGTTGATCGAGACGATGACCCGACTGGGCATCCGTCATGGTCATCCGGGCGGCCGGGAGGTGCGTGGCGAGTCCGCAGCCGTGTCCTGCTTCGCCAGCTTTGCCCGGGCCGATCTCGCCGTCTCCGATCAGAAACTCGTCGGCAGCGCCCAGGCCCGGCGGGGTGACAGCTTTCTGCAGCACGGGTCGTTCCTGGTCAAGCCGGACACGGAGAAATGGCGCGTTCTCTTCGGCGAAGCGGCACTGATCGGTGCCACCAGCCTCTGGGACCTCGGCGGCCAGGCATTTCCCTGGGAAGACTGGGTCTCGGCCCTACAGACGAGCTTCGCCGCGGCATTCGGCGTGCGTTTCCGCTTCGACCACCTCACCGCCGATGAGCAGGACCGGGCGTCGGCCGCCCACGCCCGCTGGGCCGTTTTCACGGCGAGCCCCAACCCGACCTGAACCATTCTTCAGGCCGGGTCCGCCGACCGTCGACCGTTTGATGACCCTGTCTTTATGGGCATAAGGCCCTTAGCGCCATTTCAAGCCGTCGCACGTAATCATGGTGCAACGCGACGTCTTGCTTAGTCTTAAGATAGGGTCATGGTCGCACCCACACCGTCGCTCAACCGCATCCAAAAGGTTGCCATCTTCCTGACTGCACTCGGTGCGGAGGGGGCAGCCAACGTGTTGCGGCATTTCCCAGAACCACAGGCCGTCGGCATCCTGAACGAGATTGCCGATTTAAAGGGCCTGGACGAAGAGACGGTACGCGGGGTTCTCGTCGAGTTTCAAGCCGGCACTGACGCCGAGCTGCGCCTGCGGATGGGGCCGGAGTATGCCGCCCTGCTGGTCCAAAAAGCCTTCGGCAGCGACGGAGACCGGCTGATCGGCCGGCTGGACCGGCAATTGCGTCCGCCCCCCTTCGCCGGCCTGGCGGGGTTTACAGCCGAAGCATTGAACGCCCTCCTGGGTGACGAATCAAACCAGATCGCCGCGTTGGTCCTAGCGTTTCTGCCTTCGGAGATGGCCGCCGAGGTGCTGCCGCTGCTGGGTCCGCAACGGGCGGTGGACATCGGACGGCGGATCATGGCGATCGAGACGGACTTTTCACCGGAACTCACCGGTATCGAGGCCGGCCTGCTGGCCAAGCACGAGCGGCAACACACAGCCAGGCCGGCCGATTCGCCACGGGGCCTGGCCGAGATCCTGGCCAACGTCACGGATTCTGCCGCCGAACGGATTTTGACGGCGCTGGAGGTGGCCCGGCCCGAGCTGGTCGAGGCGCTGCGGTCCAAGATGCTGACCTTTCACGACATCCGGCATCTGACGGATGCGGGTATCCGCCTGCTGATCGCCAAGATACCCATGGATGACTGGGCCATGGCGCTGAAGGGCGCCCCGGCAGAAACCCGGGACGTCCTGGACCGCCATTTGTCGAGCCGGGCCAAGGAGCGGTTGGCTGAAACGATCGAGTTGCTGGGTCCACAGCCTCGCCGGATGGTCGACGAGGCGAGGGGTCGGATCATGCAGGCGGTGAAGAGCGCTGAAACTGACGGCGAGCTGATGTTCCGGCGGGGGGCCGATGAGTACATCACGTGATGGTGCTATCCTCCCATATGTGACCCATGGGAACGCCAACGACGGCGGACCGGCGACGCTGCCAAAAGGGCCTCGGACATGATGAGCCAAGGACGAGACGGAGGCAGTGTGATCCAGATTCGTGAGCCGCTAGCGGACGACCAAGCATTCCTACACCACGGTTTCATGGAAACGGCGTGGGAAGACCGCACGCAGGTCGTGACGCCCGACGTGGCTCCGGCTGAATCCCTGTATACCGTCGTACACCAGGACCCGAAAACCCGCATTCTGGTTGCGGCTGACAAACGCGACCGGGTGATCGGCTATGTCGCCGCCACCGAAAAGCGGTTTCTGACCAAGCCCCGGCCGATGGCGTTCATCATGGAAGCCTTCGTCGAACCCGAGGTCCGGGGACGGGGCATCGGCCAGCAACTGTTGACCGCCATCGAGGCCTGGGCCGTCGAGGGGGGCTACCGCCAGCTAGGCGTGATGCTCAACTCCCGCCACCGGGCCCGGGTCCTCTTCGAGCGGCTGGGCTTCACGATCGACCGGTTCGTGATGAACAAGGGCGTCTCCCGCCATGACGAGCCCCTGGAGACGACCTACCAGCTGCGTCCGCCC
Source organism: Candidatus Sericytochromatia bacterium (assembly GCA_014377495.1). Lineage (GTDB taxonomy): Bacteria > Cyanobacteriota > Sericytochromatia > JACMPN01 > JACMPN01 > JACMPN01. Next base: position 5,520 of record JACMPN010000328.1, on the reverse strand, counting down.
ACCGAGGTGGACACGGCCCACATCCTGGCGGCCAAGGCGGAGATTGCCTGGAGCGGCCTCAGCGACGAAGAACGGGTCTCCACGGACCGGACGGCCTTTCTCGCCCGGGTGGCCCCGTCCGAGCCGCCCCTGTGGCGCCATCCCAAGTACTGGGCCGATGTGGCCACGGATGCCGACGGCGAGTTCGCCGGCTATTCCCTGTGGGTGGAGGTCCCCAGCCCGCTGCACATGGGACCGCTGCTCTGCCTTTACGAGCTCTACGTGAAACCCGAGCACCGGGGCAAAGGGCTGGGCACGGTCCTACTCAAACAGGGGGAACGGCGGGCCCGCGACGAAGGCTATGGCATGCTCAGCCTGATGGTCAGCGTCCGCAACCCGGCCCTGCGACTTTACGAAAGTTATGGATTCACGGTGGACCGTCTGTTGATGATGAAGATCCTGCCGGGCAACTAAACACCCGGGTTTCGCGTGGGGTTGCCGGCTAATGCACCGCATTAGACAGGCATCGGGTTTTCAGTATACTGTGGCTAACGATGGCGGATTTTGCCTGGGGGGTGTGCTCCGAGCCTGTCTCTGGAGTCCCCTGCACCCTCCAGCCAAAATCCGCCATTTGATGCGTTTGGGCGGTCCAGGGCACGCTGCCTGCGGCTTAGTCGAACACCGTGAGACCGCTTCCTGGTGGTCAGCGAGACCCCTCCTAAGCGCCGTGAGGCGCTGTCATCAGGAACCGTCCCGCCTTCGACGCACCCTGAACCACCCAAACGCATCAAAGTCATTTCGCTATGCAACCAATAAAAAGCCCACCGTCTCTTCTAGCGTAGAGGGTGGGCTTTAAAATTGACTGAGTGACCATGAAGGCCTTGAACGCTTGCCCCCGATGCGCATGACAGAGGGTGGGTCTGTGGTGGCGCAGCGTGGCCTGAATGTGGGACGGTTCCTGACGACAGCGCCTAATGGCGCTTAGGAAGGGTTCGGCCCGCAGGCAGGCTACGATCCGCCTCCACAGACCCACCCTTCAGCGGGGGAGGGGAAAGGAGAACTCTATCGTCCAGGCGATGAGGCCCAGGAACAGGCCGATGACGGCGCCCAGCACTTCCAGAGAGCGCAGCTCCCGCTGGATCATGCCCAGGATCAGGCCTTCCAGCCGCTCGGAGGAGTATCCCTCGATCTTGTCGATGATCAGGGTGCGCAGATCCAGCTTGGCAAGCAGCTGGGGCAGCAGATTCGCCATTTCCTCGGTGAGATAGCGGTACATGAACGTCGCCGCTTCCACCTGGATCGTCTCCCGCAGTTCGGGATCGAACTGCCTGGGAGTCCAGGAGAGGAACGCCTGGGCGGCGGCATCGATGCCGTGCTTTTCCATGCGCTGCAGGGTCCCCATGATCGGCTCGCGCTGCTCGGCCACCACACGGCGCATCGTATCGGCCAAGCCGCGGCGGAAGCTCTGCACCGTCTCAAGCGGCAATTGGCTGAGGCTGAACCCTGTCACACGCTCGGTCAGGTGCTGACGCACGTCCGAGTCCTGCAAGGCCGACTCGACCATCTCCCTGGCTTCTTCGGGATGGTCCCGCAGCCAGTTCTGGCAGGAGTTCAGGGCACTGCCGATCGGCATGAGTGTGGCAACGAACTTCACCGCCCCGGTGGAATGGGCCCGGATCGCCGCTTCGAGCCTGGCGTTGGTCGCCGGACTGAGGGCGCCGACGATCGACTGGCGGATCGTTTCGGGGGTGAGGATCCGGTCAAAGACCACTTCGATGGCACTTTCGGCCAGCTCCGCCGAGACGTGCCAGGGCACCAGCACCTCGTCGACCAGCCAATCGGTGACCCGGGTGATCTGCCCGGAGTTGTCCATGGTCAAGCCGTCGATGAAAGAGGTATTCGCTTTGTCGAGCAGACGGGGCGCCATCTCACGGAACTTGCGCACCATGGCGTGGGTGCGCTCGGAGTTTTTCAGGTCGAGCATCACGGTGTCGATCACCGCGCCCACGGCCGTGTGCAGGTGTTCCTTGGTGATCCACGCTTTGATTTTGCCCTGCAGATCTGCGGGCGTGATCAGGGTGCCGGTGACCGTGTTGGCGATGTTCAGGGCCACGGCCTTCTGCCGGGACGGGAAGATGCCAGGCGTGAAGGGGATCGCCGTCTGCGTGAAAGGCCAGTAAATCGGCTTATAGGGCCGGAAGAGCATGATCACGACCATCTTGGTCGCAAACCACCCATGGAACGTGCCGATCAGAGGCTGAGCGAAAGGCCGCATCGTCGCATACAACGATGAGCCGATAATGACGTCTTGCCAGGCCATACCTTGATCCAACTTCCACAGCGAGGATCATCACAGCATACCCGTTCGGCCAAGGATCGTCCAAACGCCGGGAGCGGCCCTGGATCAGGGCTCGGTCACCAATCCGCCGGTCAGCCCTTAAGCTTTCCGGCGCTGCATTCGGGCGATGAAAAACCCGTCACTGCCATGCCGAGGCGGCAGCAACGACACCTGGCCCAGCGGCTGGCCCGCCAGCCATTCGTCCGGAAACGTGTCCGGCATAGCCACGGCTTCAAACTCGGGGTAATCCGCCAGAAAGGCAGCGATCTGGGCCCCGTTTTCCTCAGGCTCGGTGCTGCAGGTGCTGTAGACGAGGATCCCGCCCGGCTTGACCCATGCCGCCGCCGCCCGCAGGATGGCCTGCTGCACAGGCAGAATCGCCTTCAGGGTCTCGGTCGTCACCCGCCAGCGGATGTCCGGCTTGCGCCGCATCACGCCCAGGCCCGAGCAGGGTGCATCCACCAGCACCCGGTCCGCCAGACGGTCGGGCACCAGCGTCGCCGCGTCGCCGACCCGGGTCTCGATGCAGGTGATCCCCAGGCGTTGGACGTTCTCCTGGACGCGTTCCAGCCGGCGGGCCTGCATATCGACGGCCAGGATCCGCCCCTCGTCCGCCATCAGGGCCGCCATGTGCGTCGTCTTGCCACCCGGAGCGGCACAGAGGTCGATCACCGTGTCCCCGGGTCGTGGGGCGACGGCATGGGCGACGGCCATTGATCCCAGGTCCTGGACGTACCACCAGCCCTCGGTGAATCCGGGCCACCCGCTGATCCCGCTGCCCGGCAGGACGTGGATCCCTTCGGCGAACGGCGACAACGCTTCGGCGGCGATGTCGGCGGCCGTGAACGCCGCCAGCACGGCGGGAGGGCCGGTGCGCAGCATGTTCACCCGCAGGTGCTGCGGCGCCTGCTGGATCATGGCCCTCGCCAGCGTGGTCGCCTCGGCCTCACCGTAGCGGGGGATCCAGCGCTTGGCGAGCCAGGGCGGCACCGAGGCCGTGGCGGCCAGGCGCATGTTCGGATCTTCCGGCAGCGGGGTCGTGTCGCCGGCCCGCTGCAGGGAACGCAGCACGGCATTGGTCAGCTTGACGGTGCCGGCATGGCCGTGACGCTTGGCCTGTTCGACCGCTTCATGGACTGCCGCCGACGCCGGGATGCGATCCAGATAGAGCAGCTGGTACGCCCCGATGCGGAGGATCAATGCGATCACCGGCGGCAACTTGGTCAAAGGCTGCTTGAGCAGGCTGTTCAGCCGCCAGTCCAACGTGCCCATACGGCGGACGACGCCATAGACCAGCTCGGTGGCCAGCCGGGTGTCCACCGTGGACGGTCCCGTCAGATGGCAGTCCAGGACCTCATCCAGGGGCTGGTGGTTCTGTTCCCACTGGCGGAGCACGGTCAGGGCGAGTTGGCGGGCATCCAGGTTGGCCGCCAGACGTTCGGGTCTCAACAGAGCATCGTGGCGAGCAGACGCTCACCCAGCTGCAGCCGCTGGCCACGGGCAAAGTCTCCGGCCCCCAGCGGTTTGCCGCCGGGCAACTGCATCCGTTTCAGTCGCAGGATGCTGCGGGTCGCCCCTTCGCCACAGGCGACATCGACGTAGTCTGCCCCGATGGCCACGACCTCGCCAGGCTGGCTCAGCTCGCCCGGCACATCGGCGATCGGTTCGGTCTGCAGCAGTTTCAGCGTGTCTTCCCGGTAGAAGGCGTGCACGCCGGGCCAGGGCGTGAAGGCCCGCCGCCGGGCATCGATCGCCGCAGCCGACATCATCCAGTCGACCAGGCCCTGGGTCTTTTCGATGATCGGAGCAAAGGTCGCTTTGGTGTCGTCCTGCACCTGCGGGGTGATCCGGCCGGCGATCCAGTCGGGGAGAGCCGTCTTCAGCAAATCGGCGCCGACCTGGGCCAGCTTGGGGAAATAGGTTTCGGAGGTGTCGGCGGCGGCGATGGGCAGTTCGGCGACCGCCAGCATCGGACCCGTATCGAGGCCTTCTTCCATGATCATCAGGGTGACGCCCGTGACGGGTTCCTGATCGGCGATGGCCCACTGGATAGGCGCAGCCCCCCGATACTTGGGCAGCAGCGAGCCGTGCACGTTCAGGCATTGCAGGCGGGGCACTTCGAGAATGGCGGGCGGCAAAATCCGACCATAGGCGACGACAATGATCAGTTCGGTCCCGAGTTCCTGCAACTGGGCGGCCACCGTACCGTCGCGTAACTTCTTCGGTTGAAAGACAGGCAGACCCGCCGCTTCGGCGAGAATTTTTACAGGTGGCGCCGTCAGGACCTGTTTGCGGCCGACGGGCTTGTCCGGCTGGGTGTAGACCCCGACGATCGGGTACCCCTCGTCGATCAGCGCCTGCAGGCAGGACGCGGCGAATTCGGGTGTCCCCATAAAGACCGTGCGTGGTTTGTCGCTCATCGCTGCCGCTATCCTCCCGAATACCGCCGAATTCAGTCACCAGCCATCAGGATACCAGGCAGACGCGTCAAAGGCCCCGGACAATGTCCGGGGCCTTGACCCGCTTTGCTCAGCGGAAAGTGATCAAACGTTGGCGAGCGCCGTTACCTGGGGCACGCCGGCGGCGATCATTGCCGCAATGCGGTCCTTGAGCAGGGGCAACTCGCCGGCCAGCTTGGCCTGCTCACGGACGAAATCGATGAACAGGGCGCCATTCAGGTGGTCGATCTCGTGCAGGAAGCAGCGGGCGAGCAGGTCGTCGCCGCTCACTTCAAACTGTTCGCCGCTAAGGTCCCAGGCCTTGATGACGCAGGATTGCGGGCGCTCGACCTCCATAAAGAGCTCCGGAAAGCTCAGGCAACCCTCGTCGCCGATCTGTGATCCGTTGACGCTGACGACTTCGGGGTTGATCAGGAACATCGGCTTTTCTTGGAATTCTTCGCCGCAGTCGACGACGATCAGCCGCCGGGAATGGCCCACCTGCGGGGCGGCCAGGCCGACACCGTTGTGGGAGTACATCGTCTCCAGCATGTCGCTGGCGAGCGAGATCAGCTCACGGTCCACGCGGGGGATTTCTTTGGCCCGCCGCTGCAGCACCTGCGCCCCGTAATACTTCAGCTTCAAAACCGCCATCGTCAGCCTCGCTCTGCCTCACACGTTTGATGGTGCCGGAATCGGCCCGCACACCCTCTATAAGATAACACGACCAGGCCCGAATGACAGGGCTTGCCCCGGCTGTGGCCG
>JACMPN010000034.1 GCA_014377495.1 Candidatus Sericytochromatia bacterium | reverse complement strand
GGCAGCGAGTTGCGGGCGGCGATGGCCGCCGCGGCGCTGGTCGGGAACGTCCCGTTGCCGACGAAGAAGTTGACGACGCCGAGGTGTTTGCCGGCCAGGCCTTCGAAGGCCCCGACCACCGAGTTGACCTGGGTGGCCGTGGAGGTCGTCCCCAAGTCACCGGCAAAGGCCCCGTGATAGACACCGGCGCCCGGCGCATAGACGCCAGTCGTGCTGCCGGCCGGGGTCCGGGTGGCCGTGGGGGCCGTCGTCGGCGTCACGGTGGGGGCTGTCGTCGGCGTCACGGTGGGCGTTGCCGTCGGGGCCGTGGACGGGGCCGGTGTCGCCGTGCCGTCGGGCTGCAGGCTGATGTCAGCGGCTGTCGTGCCGTTGGCGTAGAGGATGACGTTCTTGACGTTTTCGGGCCAGAGCTTGTAGCCCGTGGGGGTGACGACGACCTGCTGGGCGCCGGCCGTGGCGTTCGGGATCCGGAAGGCGCCGCCGGCATCCGTCGTCGTCGTCTTGCCGGCCTGATTGTTCAGGTAGACGGTGGCCCCGGCGATGGCGGTGCCACTGACGGCGTTTTTCAGCTGTCCGGTGATCACACCGGTGCCCGCCGTGGCAAAGGTCAGGGCAACGTCCTGACGGGTGACGGCCGTACTGCTGATCGTCACCGTGGCGGCCTTGCCGGTGAAGCCGGGGCCGACGAAGTAGGCGCCCCGGGAGCCGCCCGGCAGGTTCTCGAGGTAATAGTAGCCCCAGGCGTCGGTGGTCCCCTTGACCGTCGAGCCGTAGACGGTGACGACGCCGCCGGGGATCGGGGCACCGGTCTTGGCATCGGTCATCTGACCGGCCAGCGTGTAGCCGGTGGCCTTGGTCTGAAACGAGGTCGGCTCCATGTCGGCATTCAGGCTGCCGGGCATGATCGCCACGGGCGTGGTGGCCGGCGCTGTGTCGATGGGCCCGGTGGCCGTGGGCTGGGGACTGCAACTGCTCAGGGCAGCCAGGATCACCAGCCATGATGCGAGGTGTGGACGTTGATACATCAGATATCCTTTCACAAGTGCGAAACGGGCGGTACAGCAAGAGTTGGGACCGTGTTAATGGCTGCGTGTCAGTCCCACCGCCGCTTGTGGTTTTGAGCGATTGGCTCCGGCCTCGTTATGACACGGTTGTGGAAAATAAGCTAGCCCTGAAAACGCCGTGCCGCCTGGCGTTTTGACGCTGTGGCATTGTTGGTTCAGCCCGTGGCCAGCCGAAACGCCTTCTCTCATCCCTGTATCGACCTGGCCGAGCGACTTGGCGGCTGGTTTGTACAGTGAGGGAAGCAGATTCCGCCAGAGGGACGGCCAAGCAGGTACAAGCTGGCGGTTTCGGCAAATCAGGCGGGCAGCCGCGGCATGCCTTGAGTGGCCGGGAAGGCCGTGCTAATGTCTTGATTGCTGCTTTAATCCGTTACGGTCGGACGCCTGTTTACGGGCCCGGCGACGGACAGGGTTGCCCCCGTTGTCACTTGTATGTGCGGCGTCGAGGTCTGGTTGGCCGACCGTCAGCGCCTGCCGACCCAAAAAGGGATCCGATGTTGACCTTGAAGCCCGTAGTGACTGCGCTTGCCGCCTGTGCGATCGTCGCCGGCCCACTCAGCCTGTCGGCCATGGCCGATCACAAGTCATATAACGGCATGACGATCGGCATCACGGACGTGAAAGGTGACGACGACAGCGTCTCTGAAGCCATCTACGATGCCTTCCGCAACAAGGTCATCGCCATGCACCGTTTCACCGTCCTGGAGCGGGACGATGCCCGCATGGAGCAGGTCATCCGCGAGGCGGCCTTTGGCGCCTCCGGACTCGTCGACAAGTCTTCAGCCCCCAAGCTCGGTCAGATGCTCGGCGCAGGCTATCTGGCGTTTATCGATTACCGCAACCTGACCGTGACCTTCGAAAAGCCGTCCAAAAAGGGTGAGACGGGGACCTACAGGGCGTCCCTGAAAGCCACCGCCCGCTTCGTGAACACGGAAACGGGTGTGGCGCTGAACGCCTTTTCCACCTCGGGCTCAGGCAGTGACAAGAACCGGCGCACGGCCGTCAACGAAGCTGTCGAGGACGTCGTCAACAACATGCTGCTCTCGACCCGTGAGGTCTTTGCTCTGCGTGGGGCGATCATCAGCCGGGACGGCAAGGAGATCGCCACCGACCTGGGCGCGCAGCACGGTCTGGCCGACAACTCCTACTTCAACGTCACCCGCATGGGGTCCAACGGCGTGCGCAAGAAGATCGGGCTCGTCCGCATGGAGGAGATCGGCGACTCCCAGTCCGAGGGCGTCATCCGGGAGGGGTTCCACACCATCAAGGTGGGTGACCAGCTCGAGGAGAATGTCCGGTACAGCCGTCCCTACGGCATTGGGGCGTTTTACGAATTTGTTTCCATGGAGACGAAAAATAGTAGCTTCGGCGCCAACAGTGGCAACTTCCCCACCTTTGCATCAGGCAATCTGGTCGGTCTGACCCTCAATGGACCGGAGTTGTTCGGTGATTCGGCGGGCCTGGCGTTTTCGGGCGGCTATCTGGCCCCAGGTGGCAAGGGGCTATCCGGTTTCGTATTCGACCTGACAGGCCACTACCGGCTCGATTTGATCCCCGACTGGCTTGCCCTGGACTTCCGCCTTGGTCCGACCCTGGGAACCCTTGGGCAGGATCGGGCCAACTTTGACCAAAGCGCCAGTCTGGCCTTCAAGTCGTCCGACACCCCGGGCAACATCACCTTTGGCGGCGCTGCCGGCTTGAAAGGTATTCTGATGCTGGGACGCAACTTTCGGGTGCAGGCCGGTGTCGGTTATCGCTATTTGGCTCCGGTCAACACCTGGACTGGTGGCAGCACCAAAGACGAGACGGCTTTCAGCATCAACGAGCCAAACTCGATCGCCTACCCCAGTGTAGGCATCAATGGCGTGAGCTTTACCGGCGGTATTGAAGGCCAATTTTAGATCCTACCGGCTGCCGGGAGGCCATCGCTCGGTAGCCGACCCGACGTCTGGATCACTGTGCAACTCCGGTCGGGCGGCGCCACTGGCAATCGTCGGTGCAGAGGCAGCCCATGCTCAGCCTGAGACCCATCGCACCCGTATTGGCCGCCGGCATCCTCGTCGCGAGCCCCTTTCAGGCCATGGCTGCCAAGCGCCAGACCTACAGAGGTCTGACCATCGCTTGCCGGTGACTGGTGAGGACCTCCCGGAAGGTGTCCAGGAACGTGTGCGCCCCGGCATCAAAGGCGAGGTAGCGTGCGGCGGCCGTCGTATCACTGACGATGCCTTCCCGCATCCGGTGGCTCAGGGGCAGACCGCCATTCAGGGTGGTCGGCAGCCAGGTCAGCGTGTCCAGGAGGATGGCCGGGATCGGCAGGATGAGCGGGGCCCGGCCCATGACCCTGCGATAGATGGCCACGATGTCGATGATCCGTACGTCTTGGGCATCGTGGGCGTTGTAGGCGGCATTGACGCTATCGGTCGTCAGTCCGGCGATGCAGGCGGCAGCCAGGCTGTCGACATGGACCATACTCAAGGCGAAGTCGCCACCCATGGGCAAGGGCAGGAGCGGGGCCCGCCGCATCACCTTCGCCATGATCTCGGTCCAGTCCGTGGCCGCGTGCGTCTCGCCGTAGACGCAGGGCGGGCGGAGGATCACATAGGGCATGTCGGATGCCGCAGCGACGGCCTGGTGCATCTGTTCGCCCAAGAGTTTGCCCAGGCCGTAGGCATTGGCGGGCCCGAGGGGGGCCGACTCCCGCCGCAGGCCCACGAAGTCCCGATAGACGGCCATCGAGCTCATGTGGACGAATCGCTGCACGCCCGCCGCCGCTGCCGCCG
>JACMPN010000327.1 GCA_014377495.1 Candidatus Sericytochromatia bacterium | reverse complement strand
GACGCCACCGGCGCCATCCCGGTCAGTTCCACCAAGCCGATGCACGGCCATACGCTGGGCGCCGCCGGCGCACTCGAGTTCGTCATTACCCTGCAGGCCTTGCGCAGCGGCTCGCTGCCGCCCACCGCGTTTCTCGATACGCCCGACCCCGCCTGCGCGCTTCTTCACATTGCCGGGCGTGCGATGCATGGCCGCACGGTACGGGCGGCGCTGTCGAACTCGTTCGCTTTTGGCGGCAGCAACGTCGCGCTGATCGTGGCGCAATACCCGCCATTCTGAGCCCAAACGGTCTGATGTAGCCGTTGCGAGCTACTCAAGTTTTACCAATTTTAGCCGTATTCAATCGTGCAGCTTTGCAATTATCTGGAGAGTCAAATGACATCAGCAATCAGCGGTACCCGGGCAACGCCCACGCCCCCACCGGCAGCGCCGGTGGCGCAGCCAGTCAAGTCCGCCGGGGGCGACAGCGATGGCGACAATGACGGCAGCAAGGTCGCCGCGCCAGCGCCGGCGGCGGCGCCCAAAGCCATGACGGGCACGGTGGGAACGATCATCAATACCTCCGCCTGACGCCTTCGCAGTAACGGCGTACCAAAAGCGACGAAGGGCCGCAGTTGCGGCCCTTCGTGCGTTATGCGACACGCCGTTCAGGCGCTTGTCAGTGGCCGTGCGTGAGCACCAGCGCCGAGATCCGTTCGGCGTTGGAATCGGCCCGCATCTCGGCTCACGCGGACGGCAGACGCAACGCCAACGTCACCGACGTGCTGCAGGCCCTGCAGGAGACGACGCCCGCATCGCAGGGTGTGGCGGAACAGGTCGGGGCGATGCGGAAGATCGCCAAGAAGATCGGTCGTCCGGTGGGTTCTGGTTACACCGACTAAGCAACCCCCGCCGTTGGGGGGCCGCCTGGGTTATGTCGCCAGACGGCGGGCCAGGGCAATCAGGTCCGGATCGAGTGTTTTACGGCCACTGACCACGTCGTCGAGGGGCGTGAAGGCGATCCGCCCGTTCAGCATGCCGGCCAGCACCCCGGCCTGACCCGTGGCCAGTCGCTCCACGGCGGCCGCCGCCAGCCGGGTCCCCAGTAAGCGGTCGAAGGCTCCGGGGGCCCCGCCCCGCTGGGTATGTCCCAGGGTGACGACCCGCAGATCGAAGCCCAGTTGGTCCTGATGGGTCCGGAAGTGTTCGGCCAAGGCTGCGGCGGGGTATTTGCTCCCTTCGGCGCTGACGACGATGGCGTGGGACTGGCCGCGGGCATAGGCGGCCAGGATGTCCGCCGCCACCTGCTCGGGGTCGGTCTCGATTTCCGGCAGGGTCACCGCCTCGGCCCCGCCGGCGATGGCCGCCATCAGGGCCAGATACCCGCAGTCGCGCCCCATCACCTCGACGAGGAAGCCACGCCGGTGGGACGACGCCGTCGTCTTCAGCCTGTCAATCGCTTCCAGGGCGATTTTCAGGGCCGTATCGACGCCCAGCGTGATGTCGGATCCGACGAGGTCATTGTCGATCGTCGAGGCCACCCCCACTACCGGAAATCCGCGTTGCCACAGGGCGTGTGCCCCGGTCTGAGTGCCGTTGCCGCCGATGATCACCAGGCCGTCGACGCCAGCATCGCTCAGCGCCTGCAGGGCCTGTTGCCGCCCGGCCTCCGTCTTGAATTCCGGGGCCCGGGCGCTGCCCAGCATCGTGCCCCCCCGTTGCATGATCCCGCCGACGGCGCGCACGTCGAGCGGGCGGAAGTCCCCGGCCATCAGCCCGGCGAAGCCATGCTGGACGCCGACCATCTCGCACCCGAGTGTGCAGCCGATCCTCACGGCCGACCGGATAGCAGCATTCATGCCGGGCGCATCGCCCCCACTCGTCATCACGCCAAGTCTGGTCATGGCGGGTCCTTTCCGGAAGTTTCCGCCGTCAGGACTGGCGGTATTGCCGTCATTCTCTCCGGTCTCCGCCCGGCCCGACAGCGCCCTTTCTCCGGAGATAGGTGACACTGTTGTCGCGAGGATGGCCCCGACACGGGTGTTGGCGGGCTGAAACCCGGATGGCCGGGTCTTCAGCAGCGTGAAACCGCTTGATTAAGAAATGGTTGTCAAACGGCTTAACGGTAGGGACAAAACGTGTTATAGTGGTTAATGATAACAACTACCACCGGTTGTAAGACCGACTTGCCAGGTCTCGGGCAGAGGGTGAGCTCCCTGTCCCTTGGTTCGGCAAGGATCCATTTTGGAGGTTTCCCTTGGCTCTCCTCAAAGAAGAAAAAACCGGTCTCATCAAGACGCACCAGCTGCACGACAAAGATTGCGGCTCGCCGGAAGTGCAAGTCGCCATTTTGACGACGCGGATCATCCAGCTGACGGAGCACCTGTCCACCAACAAGAAGGACTTCGCCTCCCGTCGCGGTCTGCTGCGGATGGTCGGCCAACGCCGCCGTCAGCTGAACTATCTGATGAAGCATGACATGCCTCGCTACCGGGCCCTGATCAGCAAGCTCGGCCTGAAGAAGTAATCCCATCGTGAGCCAAACCTTCCTCCCCCGGGTTTCCCCGAGCCGGAGGAAGGCTTTTGGGCTTTCTAGGAAAGTGACGTTCTATGACCAACATCCACTCCGTCGAGTTTGGGCTCGGCGGCCGCAAAGTCGTTCTGGAAACTGGCCGCATGGCCCCTCTCGCCGGCGCTGCCGTGCGGGTCATGGCCGACGAGACCGAAGTGCTCGTGACGGCGACCGCCTCCAAGTCGATCCGGGCCGGCATCGACTTTTTCCCGCTGCTCGTCGACTACGAAGAGCGCATGTACTCCGTGGGCCGGATCCCCGGCAGCTTCCACCGCCGTGAAGCCCGTCCGCCCGAAAATGCCATCCTCACCGCCCGTCTGATCGATCGTCCGATCCGGCCGCTCTTTCCCAAGGGCTACCGGAATGACGTGCAGGTCGTGGCCATGGGCCTGGCGACCGATCAGATCGACCAGCCTGACATGTACGCGATGATCGGAGCCTCCGCGGCGCTGCACATCTCGGACATCCCCTTCGAGGGCCCCATCGGCGCCGTGCGCATCGGCCGCATGGACGACGAGTGGATCATCAACCCCACCTACCAGGAGTCGGAAGACGGCGATCTCGACCTGATCGTTTCCGGCACCAAAGACGCCATCCTCATGGTTGAGGCCGGCGCCAAGATCGTCTCCGAAGCGGACATGCTCGAAGCCCTCGAGCTGGCCCACAACGAGATCAAGACGATCATCGGCCACATCGAACGGCTGCGTGAGCTCGCTGGCAAGCCCAAGCTTGTCCCGTCGCTCGTCGGTCCGACCGATGTCCTGAAGACCGCCGTCGGCGCACGGGTCGCCAAGGCCGTCAGCGCCGCTGCCCACACGATCGACCGCAACGACCGCAAGGCGCAGATGGATACCATCGGCACCGAGACGCAGGCTTGGCTGGACAGCCTCGCCGACGACGATGCGGTCAAGGCCGCCCACAAAGCCAAGCCGAACGACTACAAAGAAGTCATTGGCAGCGCTGAGAAGAAGGCCGTTCGGGCCATGGTTCTCGACGAGGGCAAGCGGCTCGACGGCCGGATCACCACCGAAGTGCGGCCGATCAGCTGCGAAGTCGGTCTGATCTCCCGGGTCCACGGTTCCGGTCTCTTCACCCGGGGGACGACCCAGGCTTTGTCCATCTGCACGCTCGGCTCGCCCGGCGATGCGCAGAATCTGGACAACTGCACGCCGCACACCGAGAAGAAGTACCTGCACCACTACAACTTCCCCGGTTTCTCCACCGGTGAAGTCAAGCCGAACCGCGGCCAGAGCCGGCGCGAAATCGGTCACGGTGCCTTGGCCGGCCGGGCCCTCCAGGCCGTCCTGCCCAGCAACGATGATTTCCCCTACACGATCCGCGTTGTCTCCGAAGTGCTCGCCTCCAACGGCAGCTCCTCGATGGCGTCCACCTGCGGCAGCACCCTCGCCATGATGGACTGCGGCGTGCCGCTGAAAGCCATGGTTGCGGGCGTCGCCATGGGCATGATCAAGGACGGCGACAAGTTCGCCATTCTGACCGACATCCTCGGCGACGAGGATCACCTCGGCGACATGGACTTTAAGGTTACCGGCACCGAAAAAGGCATCACCGCCCTGCAGATGGATATGAAGATCCAGGGCATCTCCTTTGACCTGCTGAAGCAGGCCCTGGAGCAGGCCCGCATCGGCCGGCTGCACATCCTGGACCAGATGAAGAAAGTGATCGACAAGCCCCGGGCCGAGCTTAGCGAGCATGCCCCCCGCCTGATCACGATCCGCATCGATCCCGCCGACATCGGCACCCTCATCGGTCCTGGCGGCAAAACCGTCAAGAAGATTGTCGAGGAGACCGGCGTCAAGATCGACATCGAGGACGACGGCCGGGTGTTCATCTTCACCCCCGACGCCAAAGCCGCCAAGCTGGCCCAGGATGCGGTCACCCGCCTCACGCGCCGGCCTGAGGTGGGCACGGTGTACACGGGCAAGGTTGTGCGCATCATGAACTTCGGGGCCTTCGTCGAAATCTTCCCGGGCAAAGACGGCATGGTCCACATCTCCCAACTCGCCCCGCACCGGGTCGAGCGGGTGGAGGACGAAGTCAAGGTTGGTGACGAAGTGACCGTCAAGGTCATGGAAATCGATAGCCAAGGCCGGGTCAACCTGTCCCGGAAAGCCACGATGCCCGGCGGCGACGTCGGTGGCGCCCCCAGCGTGGGTGGTGGTGACGATGCAGGGGCGCCCCGGCGTGACCGGCCGGCACCCCGTGGCGACCGGGCCGAACGGCCCCCCGCACGGCGCTAAAGTCACTAAATTAGCGTAAGCATGTTCGGCGGGTGGGGCTAGCGCTCCGCCCGCCGAACTGCCATATTTCAGGAACTATGGAACAAAAACACCTTTTACCCAACGGCGTCCGCATCCTGCTCGAAGAGCTGCCGCATGTCCATTCGGCCGTCATCGGCTTCTGGATCGACACGGGCTCCAAAAACGAGCGGCCCGATGAGCGTGGCGTCTCCCATTTCCTGGAGCACATGCTCTTCAAGGGCACCGGCACCCGCACGGCCCTGGAGATCGCCCAGACCCTCGAAGACAAGGGCGGCATGCTCAATGCCTTCACGAACAAGGAACTGACCTGCTACTTCGCCCGCACCCTAGACGTGCATCTGGCCACGGCCATCGACGTTCTGTCCGACATGCTGACGGGTTCCCTGCTGGCCCCCGACGAGATCGAGCGGGAGCGGCGGGTCATTCTCGAAGAGCTCAAGATGTCCCAGGACTCCCCCGAAGAGGTCTGTCACGAGCAGGCCCTGCGGACGCTGTGGCCAGACCACCCGCTCGGTCTGGAGATCATCGGCACCGCTGAGACGATCGCGGCGATGACCCAGGAGCACCTGCGGGACTACATGCGGCGGTATTACACGGCCGACCGCCTCGTCATCGCCGTGGCCGGCAACTTCAACAGCGACAAGGTCCTCGCCCAGCTTGCCGGCTGGTTCGGCTCCTGGTCTGCCGGCAGTGATCCCAGCCTGGCCCACTCCCCGATTGCCAGCGTGCAGGCCTCCAGCCAATTCAAGGAAATCGAGCAGGCCCATCTCTGCCTGGTGGGGCCGGCCCTGCGTTGCGACGATCCGGATCGTTACGCCTTGGCCGTGCTCGACACGATCCTCGGCGGCGGCATGAGCTCGCTGCTCTTCCAGGAAGTCCGGGAAAAACGGGGTCTCGTCTACTCGATCAGCAGCTTCGAAGCCCTCTTCCGCCAGAGCGGGCTGTTCGGCGTTTCGGCCGGGACCAGTCCCGACAAGGTCAAGGAAGTTGTCGAGGTGGTGTTTGCCGAACTGCAGAAGGTACGGCAGATGGAGATCGCCGATACAGTGGTCCAACGGGCCAAGGATCAGCTGAAGGGCAATCTGTTGCTCAGCCTGGAGGCCGTCCGCAACCGGATGACCCGCATGGCCCGCAATGAGCTCTTCCATCAACGGTACATCCCCACCCTGGAGATCATCGAGTCGATCGACGGGATCGACCGGGCGCAACTCCTGCGGGTGGCCGAGACGGTGTTGGTCCCCGAACGGATGACCCTGTCGGTCGTCGGTCCGTTCCAGACGCCATTGATCCTCGATCCCTGGGCCGCCTGATCCACACCGCCAAACATGGTCCTAGCAGGAGATTTCCCCCGTGTCACAGTCCACCTTGGCGATCGTGCACCAGACCGGCCCGCTGCCGGAGCTGCCCTGGTTGACCGACGTTACCGAATTGCCCCTGATTGCCATGCATGAGTTTGAGGAGATCCCTTCGGATGCAAGTACGCACATGCCGGCTGTCTCCCAGCGCTAGGCTCCCCACGGTCAGCCAGCCAGGCGACGTGGCGGCCGATCTGCATGCCGCCGAGGCCGTGATCATCCCCGCCCGGGGCCGGTGCCTGGTGCCCACGGGTCTGGCCATGGAATTGCCGCCCGGTTACCGGGCCAGCATCCGCAGCCGATCCGGCCTGAGCCTCAAACACGGCATCGAAGCGGGTGCCGGTTTGATCGACAATCAGTACCGGGATGCCATCGGGGTGCTGTTATACAACCATTCGGACGTGGATTATCCTATTGCGGCCGGCGATCGGATCGCCCAGATCTGCATCGAACGCTACGAAGAACCCGGCTTCATCGAGGTCGATGAACTGTCGTCCAGCAGCCGCACCGCCGGCTGGGGCTCGTCGGGCGTTTGACCGTGGCCGAGACTCGCTGCATCGTTGTTGCCGGGGCAGCAGGCCGCATGGGCAAAGAAGCCGTCAGGGCCATTGCCCAGGCTCAGGATCTGACCTTGGTTGGCTGCCTGACTGGGCGGCATCACCAGGGTGACGACGCCGGTGTGATAGCGGGCATCGGCCCAATCGGCGTGCCCTTGCAAACCGACCTTGCCGCCGTACTGGCCGAGACCCGTCCCGACGTATTCGTCGATCTCACGGTGCCCGCCGTGATCGAGCGACATCTGGACATCACTGCGGCGGCCGGGATTCATACGGTCGTCGGGACGACGGGTTTGCCTGAGTCCCGCTTTGGGGCCTGGGATGCGGCGTTCCGTCAGCAGGCCAGCGCCGCTTTGATCTGTCCGAACTTCGCCTTGGGCGCCATGTTGATGATCGAGTTCGCCAAGCAGGCGGCGAAGTACTTTCCCGATGCGGCCATCGTCGAATGGCACCATGCCGCCAAAGTGGATGCCCCGTCGGGGACGGCCCTGCGTACGGCCATGGCCATCGGCCAAGCCGACGCCGGGGCAACTGGTCCCGAGGCGCCCAGTCTGGGCGAACGGGTTCACGGGATCCCGGTGCACAGCATCCGCTTGCCCGGTCTGCTCGCCCACCAGGAAGTCATTTTTGGCGGTCCTGGCCAGGTACTGACGATCCGCCACGATGCAATGAGCCGGGAGTGTTACATGCCCGGTCTCCTGCTGGCGATACGCAACGTGGGCCGCCTCCAGGGTTTTGTCGTGGGCTTGGAGCATGTGCTCGCCCTGACCACTGGGTCCAACCCCTGAACGCTAGGCCGCGACGTCCCGTGCGATTCCTTTGCCTTTGCAAAAGCATTGCCTGATCATATCCAGTCCTTAGGAAAGTCGGCCCTGAGTAGGGGCGATAAACCGGGAAAGACACCATCTCACAGGAGGTTTCCATGCGGCTTAGACTGATCAGTGCCATGCTCGTGGTTTTGGGCGCCTCTGCCTGCGGGACCCCGGCGCTGATGTCCCTGTCCACGTCGGCCCCTGTGGTCCAGGCCGAGTCCCTGTTCGGCTGGTGGGGTGAAAGCGGCAAAGCCCGTGCCCTGGACAAATTCTCGCAAGAAGAAGGCCGCCGCATCGCCTTCATCAAAGACGACCGGGGCGCCCGCCTCGAAGCCAAGCTCTCACCAACGGAGTCCGCCATCCTGACCAAGGTCCTGACTCTGGGCGTGGTCGCCCAAAAAAAGCTCGCCAACAAGGAAATCGTTGACGGCCTGCACCGCAAAGCGGTCCGCCACCTGAAGCTGATGCGGCGACAGAAGCTCACGCATGACTCGAGCCGCTCGATTGGGTTTGCCAAAATCGAAGAAGGCAAAAAAATCCTGGCCTATGTCGTGTCTTCGCCCAAGGGCTATCAGGCCATGTACACCGATAAGGGCCGCCTGCTCGTTTCTTTCCTGACAAGTGAGGGCGCGCAGGACCCGATCGCCCCACCCGAAGATGCCGAAGCCGACGATTAACCGTGCCAGCCGAAGCGCCCCTGACCCTTGGGACAG
>JACMPN010000326.1 GCA_014377495.1 Candidatus Sericytochromatia bacterium | reverse complement strand
TCAGCCCCAGCGGAGGATCCTGCACATGCTTCGTCGCCCCCTTGCGGGACTACTGCTCATTGTCTGTCTGCTTCCCGCTGCGCTCGCAACAAGTGCCGCCGTGGTCGAGGCGCCGCAGCCATCCCTACTGCGTCAGGTCGGCCCGGGCACCGTCGACTGGCGCTCCCGTCGGGTCATCGTCATCGGTACGGGCCAGATCGACACCGTCCACCCCGAAGCCCAGGCCCGCCTCCTCGGCCGCCGGGCCGCCGTGGCGGATGCGTACCGGCAACTCGCCGAGACCGTCAACGGCGTCCAGGTAACCGTTAGTTACACCGCCAGAGCGATCACCACCAAGAACCGTGTCGTGGAAACCCGTGTGCAGGGTCTGATCAAGGGCGCCAAGCCCGGCGAACCCACTTACACGCCGGATGGCCGGGTGACCGTCCCCATGTGCATGCCGCTCTTCGGCACAGCCGGTCTCGCCTGGGGCCTCGAACTCGGGCAGTTGGTCAAGACCCTGTCCCGCTCGCCGATGCCCACCGCCGCTCTGGACGCCGTCGGCCCGATGGGGAGCTGGATGGCTGCACTCCTGCCCAGCTTCGTCCTCGTTGCGGCGGCCGCCACGGGGATCATCATCGATGCCGGTGGCCTCGGCGTGGAGCCGGCCATGGCCCCCTTCGTCCTCGGCGTCGGCCAGCGGGTCTACGTCAGTGGCAAAGTCGCCGTCGATCCCGACCGGGTCCTCCAGGAAGGCATCACCACCTATGCCGGTGACCTTGCCGAGGCCAAAGCCAACACCGCCCGCCTCGGCAATAACCCCATGATCTTTACCGCTAGGGGTGTCGTGGGCCGACCCAGCACGGATATCCTGGTCAGCAGCGAGGACGCCATCCGGATCGAACAGCTCAATCAGCAGTTCCACCTCCTTGACCAACTCAAAGTGACCGTGGTGATCTGATAACCCATGTCCATCCTTCTCGACATCGATCACGTCAGCAAACATGTCCGCAGCGGGTTTTGGGGCACCAAAACCCCGATCCTGCACGATGTGACCATCCAAGCCCATGCCGGTGAGACCTTCGGCCTGCTCGGGCCGAACGGCGCCGGCAAGACGACCACCCTGAAAATCGCCACCGGCCTGATCCGACCCAGTCGCGGCTCGGTGTCGATCTGGGGGCGGGACCCGCGCCTGGCCAGCATCCGGGCCCGGATCGGCTTTTTGCCGGAGTCCGGCTACCTCTATGCCCATCTGACCGCCGCCGAGTTCCTCCGCTACTGCGGCAGTCTCCACGGCATGCCGGAGTTGCTGACACGGGCCCGCAGTGGGCCGCTGCTGGAGCGGGTGGGCCTCTTTGGCGTCGGCACCAAGCTGATCCGCAACTATTCGAAGGGCATGCTGCAACGCCTCGGCTTTGCCCAAGCCCTGATCAACGAGCCGGAATTCCTCTTTCTCGATGAGCCGATGTCCGGCCTGGACCCCCTCGGCCGCCACGAGATCAAGCAACTGATCCTCGAACTGAAGGCGGAAGGGCGAACGGTCTTTTTCAACAGCCACATCCTTGCCGACGTCGAAGCCGTCTGCGACCGAGTCGCCATCCTTGTCGACGGCAAAGTCGCCAGCCAGGGGCGGATCACGGATCTGCTCGCTTACCATGCGGGATCCTACACGCTCGCCGTGAAGGGGCTGGACCGCATGGGCATGGCCAACCTGACCCGCATCGCCCTCAACGCCAGTCAGGACGACGACGGCATGTGCTACGCCAAATTCATCGAATGGGACCAGGCCGTCAAGGGTGCGGCCGTGGCCCGCCAGTCAGGGGCCGAAATCGTGGGAATTGACCGGCAAAAACAGAGTCTGGAGAGCTACTTCGTCAAAACGGTGGCCACCGCCAAAGCCGCCACGGCACCGAAGGCCCGCGGATGAGCAAGATCTTTGCGATCGCCTTCAACACCTGGCGTGAGGCCATCCGCGACCGCATCCTGCTGCTGATCCTCGTGTTCGGTGTGCTCATCATCTCGGCCGGGTCGATCCTGAGCCTGCTCAGCCTGGGACAGGGCGAGCGGGTGCTCTTTGATCTGGGCATGAGCGGCATCGCCGTCTTCGGCCTGCTCGTCACGCTCTTCATCGCCACCAGCGTCGTCGGCAAGGAGATGGACAAACGCACCATTTACCTCGTCTTGACCAAGCCGGTCGAACGCCTGCATTTCATCCTCGGCAAACACCTGGGAATGTCTCTGATCCTCACCCATGTGCTGGGGCTGATGGGCGTCGTCTTCGGCGTGCTGTTCTGGCTGTGGACGCACCACCTGCCCCCGGCGCTGCCCCTGGGGGTGGTCGGGATCCTCGTGGAACTGTGGCTGCTCAGCGCCGTCGCCATCGTCTTCTCCACCTTCGCCTCGCCCGTGATGAGCGCCGTCTACACCCTGGCGACTTATTTGATCGGCCACCTCAGCCACGACCTGCTGGTGCTGGGCGAAAAAATGCCCTATGCCGGCCTCTCCTACGTGACAAAGACTCTCTATTACGTGTTGCCGGACCTCGAGCGCTTGAATTTCAAGAACGTGCCGTTCGACCTGCCGATCGCCAGCAGCTATACCGCCCAGTGCGCCGGCTACGGCCTGTTGTACATGTGGGTCGTGCTGTTTGTCGCCGTCGCCGCCTTCGAACTCAAAGAGGTCTAGGCCCCGATGCTACGCCCTTTCGTGGCCCTGCTGCTCGCCATGGCGATCGGACTGCAGACCCACCTGCTGCACAGCCACCTGACCCGCACGGTCCTGCCACCGGCGGTCGAGACGGTGTGGCTGCCACCGGCACCCGTGATGCAGGTCCTCGCCCTGGGCTACGATCATGTGGTCGCCGATGTCCTTTGGCTCCAGGTCATCCAATATTACGGTGGCAAGCTGATCGCCAAAGACCAGCACATGCCGAACCTGTGGCCGTACTTCGACGCCATCACGACCCTCGATCCGGGGTTCGAGGAGGCGTACTATTTCGGCAGTTACCTGTTGGCCGATGATCTGGGCAAGCCGGATCTCGCCCTCACGCTGCTCGATCGGGGCCGCCGGTACTTCACAGAGTCCGCTGCGTCGGATGCCGTAGCCTCCTCCGCCCGGGTCTCCCCGGCCCGGGTCTCCCGGGAGGCCTGGCGCTATGCCTATCAGATGGGCTTCATCCACTTCTTTTACCGCCATGACAAGGCCGAGGCCAGCCGGTACTTCCAGATGGCCGGGACCGTCCCCGGGGCCCCGCCCATCTGCAACCGACTGGCGGCAGCCCTGTCCGAAGAGGTGGGCGAACGCGACACCGCCCGCAGGATGTGGGGCCTCGTCTATCAGACCGCCACCGACACCTACACACGGGCCCGGGCGGAGCGCAACCTGGCCCGCCTGAAGGGCGAGGAGGACATCGAGACCCTCCGCAACGCCCTGGACGGATTCCGCACACAAAACAACCGTTGGCCCACCACATTGGATGAGCTGGTGCAACTGAATTGGCTGCCGTCGTTGCCCGTGGACACGAACCGGGCCGCGTACCCGTACGACGCCCAGACCGGCGCCGTGCGCGCCCCGCTGATCGGCAGCCATTAGGATGGTGCACCACCGGCCTCGACGTGGCCGGGTGGCGCGAAACCGCCGGATTGCCTCCGGCAGGCGATATGGGCTGAGAGCGACGCCGGGCGCTACGGTGAGTGTCGAGGGGTCCGCCCATGCATGTTGCGCCGACGAATCCCTGGCTGGAAACATTTCGACTGCTCTCCCATGCCGCCCGGCAGCCCGCTGCCGGCTGGCAGGCATTGGCCCGGCACGTGGTCGACAGCCTGGTCCGCCTCCCGGATTGTCCTGTGGCAGCCTTGTGGATCTGGCAGCCGCAGTCCGTCACGGTAGCCCTGCGGGTTGTGGCCCCATCCTGGACCGCTGCCCTCCCCGTCGTTGACCAGATTGCCGAAGCATTTAGCCAACTGCCCGACCCGCATCCCGCGGTGCCCGAACCGCTCGTGCGGTATCTGCAGGTGTCCATCGGACCGCCCCGTCCGGAGACGATCCTGGTCACCGTCCCCTTGCAGCAGGGGGACACACTCATCGGGGCGCTGGTCATCGGCCAGTCCCATCCCGCCGAGAGCAGCCCCATGCTGGTGACGGCACAGGACATGATC
>JACMPN010000325.1 GCA_014377495.1 Candidatus Sericytochromatia bacterium | reverse complement strand
CATCCGCTGGAACAGACCCGGGCCAGTGCCGCCAGTGCGCTTGGCCGGATCGGCCACGAGGCGGTGATCCTGCCGCTGGTCCGGGCCCTGCGCGGTGCCGCCCCGAACGTCCGGCATCAGGCCCGGGCCGCCCTGCAGCAGATCGATCACCCCGATGCGCGGCGCTGGTTGTCGGATAGCCCCCCGGACAACCTGTGATCCGGCTGCGCCCGATCGCCCACGACCAGGGCGCGAGAGGCGCTTAGCGGTGGAAGAGGGTCAGCAGGATGCCAAGACGCTCCTGCACGACCCGCGCCGCCCACAGATCCTTATAGTCGTTCATCAGGAAACTAAAGGCCACCGGTTCGTCATCTTTGGTCGTCGTGTAGCCCGAGAGGGTGCAGACCCCGTTGATGAAGCCCGTCTTGGCGCGCAGCACACCCTGGGCGGGCGTGGCTTTGAAACGGTTTGCCAGGGTGCCGTCGACACCGGCGATCGGCAGGGCCGCCAGAAAGTCCGGCCGATACTCGGCCTGGCTGTACATGTAGCGCAGCACAGAGGCGAACTGCACGGCCGAGATGCGGTTCAGAGTACTGAGGCCCGACCCGTCGGCGATGACCATCCCGGCTGGATCCGTCCCGACCAGGCGGTGGACGAAATCCTCCCGGATGACGTCGGCACCCTTGGCCCCCGTGCCCGGCTCCCCGCGGAACGTGGCCCCGAGGTACTTGAGAAGCTGTTCCCCGATGAAGTTGATGCTGTGTTTGTTGAAATCCGTGAGAATCGCCACCAGCGGCCGACTGGCGTTGATCACCAAGGGGGTCGCCGTGGCCGGGGTCTTGTTGGCAGTCATCCGGCCGGTGACGATGACACCTGCCTTGCGCAGCGATTTCAGCAACGTGCCGCCGACGACCAGGGCCGGCTCGTCGATGTTGAAACTGGCGGCGTCCGTCGGGGTCCGGGTCCCGAAGACGCCGGAGACAACCAGTTCCCGCCGGCCGTCCACCAGCTTGCCGAAGCGGACCCCGACGGAATTGGCGTAACCGGGGACAGTGCGCACCCCGTTCACGACCTTGTAATAGTCGCTGTCCGGCTCCAGGCGCAGTTGCGCGGGCTTGCCCGGCTCGCCCGCCTTGAGCCAGACCTTGGCGACATTCTGGGTGATCGACAGGGCACCGATCGGGGCAGAATAGCTCAGTCCCGCGTACCGGGACATCCAGCCGAGGCCGAAGCGGCGCTCGTCGAAGAAGCTGTCGTCGGCCACCAGGTCGCTGATCTGGCGCACCCCGCGGATCAGCAGGGCCTCGGCTATCTCATCGATGCGCTTCTGGTTCAGGTCGGGATCGCCGAAGCCCTTCAGGTAGAGCGAACCGCTGAGGATCCCGCCGGTCACCGTGCCGTCGCCGTACAGGGCCGTGCGGAAAGCGAAGTCGGGACCCAGCAGGGTCATCGCCGCAGCCGACGTGAGCAGCTTCAAATTGGAGGCCGGCATCAACGCCCGCTGGGCATTCCCCCCATAGAGGAGCTCGCCGCTCTGAAGACTGATCACCGCTACGCCCGTGTTCTGGGCGGACAGGGCCGGCGTGTTGACCAGGCCCGCCATCTGGCTCTGGAGCTTGTCCAGCGCACCGGCAGGGGCGGCCGCAGCACGCGGCAAAGGCACAAGGCAGGTTATAATAAGGAGAAGGCAAAGCACTCGACGCATGCTTCGATATTAGCAGAAAACCAGCGTCGTTCCGCCATTTGCACGGTTTGTAAACATTTATGACAGACCGCTGCGGCGCCTTGCCTGAGCTGAGCACCACCCGTAAGATACAAGTCGCCGTATAGGCTGGAGGAGTTCTGCGTGAACAAAGTCGCAACGCTGAAATCGCTCCGCTTCGTCAAAGCTCGCCAGCTGAACACCGCGGAGCTCAAGGCGCTCTATTACCTGCACGATCGGGTCGCTCACGGGTTGACCGAGATGCTCGCCCAAGAGCCCAGCGCCGCCGCGCAGTGGCAGGTCGTCGGCGTGGAACAGATGAGCTTCCAGGAGATGCTGGGCAAGTTCCCGCGGGATACCGTCTGGTCGATCCTCAGTTTCGGCGAGTCCCTCGTCGGCGGCGTCGCCCTGATCATCGAAAAAGAGGCCGCCATCAGCCTGGTCCGTCAGGGCGGCAATGTCGGGGGTCTGGCCGGCGACAACGAGCTGACCGAGCACGAGCTGACCCTGGTGGACAGCCGTTTCCAGCAGTTTTCCGATGCCTTTGCCCAGATCTGGGGCGAGTACCATCCGCTGAGCCTGCAGCTGGCGACGTTTCCGAACACCCCCTCGCCGGAGGAGTTTTCCCAGCTGCTCATCGGCATGAAGCCCGACACGACGATCGCCCTGGTCAGCTTCCGCGTGCTGATGGTGGCCCGCGACGTGCTGCGCGTCATGCTGATGATCCCCCAACCCTACCTCGAGCCCCTCGGCGGTGTGCTGCAGAGCGTGCTGGAGTCCACGATGGCCGAAGGGGACTTTGACCAGGTGCAGGAGCGGATCGAGCTGGTGCAGGACGTGCTGACGCCGATCTGTGTCGAGCTGGGCCGGGCCGAGATGACCTTCGAAGAACTGCAGAACCTCGAAATCAACGATTTCCTCCGTCTGGACCAGACCATCGACGAAACCCTGATCATCCGCATCGGCGGGGAAACGGCATTGCGGGGACGCCCCGGCACGATGCCGGATGGCAAGTTTCTGGCCGTTCAGGTCGCTGAAAGCTAATCGGCGAGTTATTCCGCCTGGCCACACCGGCTTGCCGTGTTGGTATACTGTCACTTCCGTTGGGACGGGATCGGCTTGGCGACGCGCATCACCGACACCCGGCAGGCTGATCGCTTGCAATGAAATGCATCAACTATCGGTAACTTTGAGGGGGCCTGTGCGTGCAACGCTGGGATGACGGGGTGCTTCACGACTGGCGTCGTCCTCTGGCCTTTGCTGCCGATGACTACGAAGACGAAGAAGATGAAGACATCTTCAACGAGGATGGCATCGCCGAACCCGAAGAAGAGCCTGTCGAGGAAGCCGGCGGCGGCACGGCGGAAGCCTCCGGGGACATGAAACGGCCCCTGGCGGCGGCGATCCTCTTCGCCATCTGCGGGTTGATGACGCCGGTCCTGCTGATCCTCGCCATGAAGCGCCTGGGTGGCCTGTCCTGGCCGCCGATGATGATGCTCGTCTTCTCGATGATGGGGGCCCTGGCGGCCATCGGGAATCTGGTCTATACACTGACCAAGGGCAAGCAGTATGCCATCCCCTTCTCACTGCGGACGTTCTTCCGCTGGCACGAACTGGCCGCCATCTGTGCCTTGCTGGTACCGCTGGCCCTGATCAACCTTGCCGCCATCCCTGAAGGCACCCACTTCATCTTACGCCGGGGCGAGCCCGCCTACTCGATGATCGCCATGATCAAGGCCCTGCCCCACGCCCTGCGTGGCGAACTGGCCAAGGCACCGCTGCTGCCCCCCGTGCCGCCCGAGGCGACGACCGGACTCTTCCTGGGTGGTGCCCTCTGGGGCGCGCTCGGTTATGCGATGGCCCTCGGTCTGGCCGGCATGTTGTTCACCGTCTTTCGGCGGATGAACACGCCCTTCGGTCCCAAGTTCGAGGAGCGGCTCAACGATGGCTCCGGTGAGATCGAGCAACTGGTCACAGAGAGCACGACCCTGTTCAAGGTCCTCGACATCCCATACCGGATGCTCATCGGGTACAGTGCCGGCGCGACGGTCGGCCTG
>JACMPN010000324.1 GCA_014377495.1 Candidatus Sericytochromatia bacterium | reverse complement strand
TGTCGATCATCTCCCAGTCACGTTCGCTGAGGGGCGCTTCGGCCCGGTTCAAAAAGTTGAGCGTCATCGTCTGGTCTTTCTTTCACCGTTCCGGTATGCCGCCCGCAGGCAGCTTGCCGTATCGGCGCTCGGCTAGCGCATCCATCGTTGTGCCGATCCAGTGGGATCGCCCGACTACCCTAGCATGGTCGTCTGGATGCGGCCAGCATGGCCCGCCGTCGCCCCTTTCGTCCCACCCTGAGCGGATCTTGCCGCCGTCTTCACGGACACGCACGTACACTACATGGGCACACCACCAACTCTCTGGCCGAGCCTGGCCCGGGAGCTGTCCGGACGGGGAGTCGTCATGGCCATCTTGCCCATCGCCAAGCTCGGCGAGCCCATTCTGCGCCGGCTGGCGGATCCCGTCGGACCCGACGAGTTGATGGCCACCGGCACGCAGGCTCTGATCGACGACATGATCGAGACGATGCGGTCTGCCAACGGGCTGGGTCTGGCTGCCCCCCAGGTCTTTGTCAGCAAGCAGATCGCCGTCCTGCAATTGGCACCGAGTGCCCGGTATCCGGATGCCCCGGTCAGTGGGCTGCTGACCGTCATCAATCCCGTCTTTTCGGATCAGTCGTCCGAGATGATCCAGGGCTGGGAGGGCTGCCTCAGTCTGGAGAACCTGCGTGGCCTGGTGCCCCGCCATGCCGCCCTCACCCTCGATGCGCTGGATCGCCAGGGGCAGCCGCTGCATCTGGCGGTGACCGGGTTTCTGGCCGTCGTCCTGCAACACGAGCTGGACCACCTCTGGGGCAAGCTTTTCATTGACCGGATGGCGGACCTGTCGACCCTGAGCCACCAGCGTGAATACGACCGCCATTGGAGCCCCTTGTGGCAACGGGCGGGTGGGGCCCCTGTATGACCCTGGCTGCACTGGCCGATCCGCTCAAGACGATCGTCGTCATCGGCGGCGGCTGCTGGGGGCACCTGCACACGTCGCGGTTGCTGAGCGCCCGGCAGCAGGGCAAAACCGCGTTCTCCCGCCTGCTGGTCGTCGATCGCCACGCGGATCACCAGACGGCTCGGGCCTTCGGGGATCGGCCGGGAGTCGAGTTTGCCGTGTCCGACTGGGATGCCTTCCTGTCCCGGTTCGTGGCAGCCGAGCATCAGCCTGGGGATCTGCTCGTCCCCGCCCCGATTGCCCCGCATCTGCTGTTTAACTGGCTGA
The DNA here is from genome assembly GCA_014377495.1 of Candidatus Sericytochromatia bacterium. Lineage (GTDB taxonomy): Bacteria > Cyanobacteriota > Sericytochromatia > JACMPN01 > JACMPN01 > JACMPN01. Next base: position 839 of record JACMPN010000324.1, on the reverse strand, counting down.
TCGCCCATCTGACCCGCTCCGGTCCGGTCTCGATCGAGCGGGAGTTGGTGACGGGTCCGCTGGAGACCCCGTTCGACATGTTGGGGGCCCACGGGGAACGCTTCACGAGTTTCGCCGAATGGCGGTGTCCGGCCAGTTGCCTGGAGCCGAGCGTGTGTCCGGCCATCCGGGCACCGCGCACCTGGGAGATGGTGGATCACCTGCAGGGTTTGGGCTCCGGCCTGCACAGCCGTGAAATCTTTGTTGCCCGCCACCACGCCTGGGGTGTCGCCACCATTCCGATCGATGCCCTCGTGGCAGCGGCGACGCGTTTGGCTAAGCTGATAGCGGAACGGACGGTGACCACGCACTGGATCGCCACCGTTTCCGCCTGTCATGGGGTCGTGGGACAGTTCACGGCCCGCTCGAACGTGTGCGACGCCTTGGCGTCAGAAGAGGTCCGCCGATGACATCAGTCGCCGTGCCCATGGAAATTGATCCGGTCCAGTACAGTGCCTGGCGCAATCAGCCGGAGGCCCATCCCCACGTCCTGCTGGATATCCGGGAGCCCTGGGAACATGCCCAGACACAGATTGCCGGCGATGTGCTGATCCCGATGAACGAAGTGCCCCAGCGGATGGCGGAGATCCCGGCGGACCAGGACCTGATCGTGTATTGCCACCACGGGGTGCGCAGTTTCCAGGTCGTCTACTACCTGCGGCAGCAGGGCTACACACGGGCCCGCAGTCTTAGCGGCGGCATCGCCCGCTGGAGCGCCGAGATCGATTCCACCGTCCCGGAGTATTGATCCCCGTCACCGGCGTGGTCCCGGGACGTCCCATGTTTGCCTTGGTTCCGGT
>JACMPN010000323.1 GCA_014377495.1 Candidatus Sericytochromatia bacterium | reverse complement strand
TCCAGGCCCTGCTGGGCGAGCCAGACCGCATGACGTCCGGTGCCACCCGCAACGTCGAGGGCTCGGCCGTGTGCAGGCAGGTTTTCCTTTTGGGCGACGATCCACGTGGCGGGTTCCCTGGTGGTCGCACCGAGTTCCCGGTAGCGCTGATCCCACGTCTGGCGTTCGGCGTCTGACATGTGTCCGCCCTTTCCCGCCGGGCAGGGCCGACGGCGCTGGTTTCCTGCCAGAATCGCCCAGAAGCAATCCGACTATAACCCAAAGGGATTGAGGGGGCGTTAGGCAAAGTCGCGGCGTGAGCCGCAAGGACCGTCAGCGCCCCCGTGTCCTTGCCGGCATTGTGCAGGCTCGTGCCCACCTGGCACTGGGACAATCCGACGGTGATGGCCTTCAACGGCTCGGAGACGTCAGCCTCTGGTTGCTGGGGCTGCTGAGCGGCGGTGAGGGCGTGGGTATCGGCAAAGGTCACCCATTGACGGACCAGGTCATTGGCCTCGGCGGCATTCGGCCCATCGGCTTGGGCGATCCGGGCGTCGTCCAGCGGGTGATGCCCTTGCGGTCATCTTCCTGATTACGCCGGCACCATCGTCGTCGGGCTCATGTGCGGTGACTTACCACGCTCAGATCCAGCCAGGACCGCCGACTATCCGGTTGTGCCGTCCGGGAGCGTGGCACTAGGGCTCGTAGGCAGGCGGTGCCCCGCGCTGTTTCATCCTCAGCACCGCCGTTAGGGATTGGTTTGTCGGATAATCCGTGACAGATTCCCGTTCGCCAGTGCCCGGATTGTAAAGGTGACCATGCTGCCCCCCTGGTTGTGGCCCGAAGCCCTCATCAATCAAGTCGCCTACCCGCTCAGGGGGATGTTGCGCTGGCGGCGTCGCGGCTATCGGGAGGTGCCTGCCGATGTGGCGGCGGTCATTGCCGGGCATCCACGGCGTGAGCGGCTGACGGCCCTCGTCGAGCGGTATGCGCCGGCCCTGCAGGGACGCCACAATGCGGGCAACGTCATCGAAAACCTGGACGTGCTCCACCTGCTGGATCGCTTGTTCGAGCTGGCACCATGGACGCCGCCTGCCCGTTTACGGGCCTTGGACGTGGGGGCGAAGAACTTCTACTATGTGGCGGCCCTGCACGCCGCCTGGTCCAGCCGGGCCCCGGTGGACTCGTTGGTCGGTGTCGAGGTCGATGCCTACCGGGTGTATCGGGATGGCTATAGCCGGCATGATTACGCCGATACCTACCGGGCTGGTCTGGTGGGAACCACCTTCGTCGCCGCCGACATCCGGGACTACCACGAGCCCGCCGACGTGATCACGCTCCTGTTCCCCTTCGTCATGCCGTTGCCGCTGGTCCGCTGGGGCCTGCCGATCGGCCTGTTGGCGCCGGAGGCGGTGCTCGCCCATGTCTGGCAATTGCTGGCACCCGGCGGTCTGCTCCTGATCGTCAATCAGGACGAAATGGAAGCGGCGAAACAGATTGCGTTGTGTGAGCAACTGGGCATCGTGCCCTGCGGGCGCTCGATCCTGACGGATCCGATCATCGACGATCGGCCGCCCCGGCATCTGCTGGCGGCGATCAAGCCGATCGTTGCAGCCGACTGACCAGCGAGCCGCATCCGGGCGGGGGTGTAGGTGATACCCGGCCACATTGTCGTCCGGCTGCGTTATACTCGTCGACGGTGTACCTGCATGCCTTCGTAGCTCAGTGGATAGAGCGCCTCCGTCCTAAGGAGGGCGTCGGGAGTTCGATTCTCTCCGGGGGCATACACCCGTTTTTGTTGACCGTGCCGGGTGCCTTCGTCGCCGCACTGGACCGAATTGGGTTATACTGTCGAACGTATTTTCGTGTACTTCCCTTCAGCCCCGGCCACCGTTGGCTTTGGGCTGGGTGAGTTTGCCGTTGGTTCGTAAAGATGTCGCAATTTCCCGCTCACCACGCCGCCAATGGAGTCATCCGGGTCCGGGGCGCCAAAGCCCATAACCTCAAGGACGTCTCCCTCACCATTCCGCGGCAGGCGCTTGTCGTGTTTACGGGTGTGTCCGGTTCCGGCAAGTCCAGTCTGGCTTTTGACACCATTTTTGCCGAAGGCCAGCGACGCTATGTCGAGTCGCTCTCCACGTATGCCCGCCAGTTCCTCGGTCAGCTCGAAAAGCCCGACGTGGAATCCATCGAGGGCCTCTCGCCGGCCATCGCCATCGACCAGAAGTCGGCCAGCCACAACCCCCGCTCCACCGTCGGCACGGTGACGGAAATCTATGACTATCTGCGCCTGCTCTATGCCCGCATGGGTCAGCCGCACTGTCCGAACTGCCGCAAAGCCGTCAATCCCCAGAGCGTCGACCAGATTGTCGATGCCGTCCTGGAATTGCCCGAAGGGACGAAGTTCCAGGTCCTGGCACCGGTCATCCGCGGCCGCAAGGGTGAGTATCGGGAAGTCCTCGTCCAAGCCCGGACCGAAGGGTTCGCCCGGGCCCGTATCGACGGCAAAGTCGTCGATCTCGCCGACGACATCGTCCTCGACAAGCGCTACAAGCACGACATCGCCATCGTCGTCGACCGGCTGGTCCGGCGGGGCGAGATGCGCAGCCGGCTGGCCGACTCCCTGGGCACGGCCCTGCAGAAGGCCGGCGGTCTGCGGGTCACGTCGTGGCCTCTGCCGATGCCCGGCATCGGCCCCCAGATCGCCATGTGGTTCTGGCTGGTGCCCATCTCGGTGCTGGGCGTCGCCTTCATCGCCTGGAGGGCCCAGAAGCGTCACCCGCTCGACCGCCGCACCCAGACCCTGGCCATCGCTGCGGCCTTCTCCGTGGGCCTCATCAGCCAGGCCTTGCAGCGGCCCGACACCGCCCACCTCTCGTGGGTCACCTGTATCAGCTTCGCCCTCGTGCCCGTGGCGCTCATCGAACTGCTCCGGCTGGTCCCCACACTGCGAATCGGACCCGCCGTCCTGCGGCCGTTCGCCGCCATGGCCCCGATCGTGTTGATCCTGTTCGTGATCATCCCCTTCTACCCGCTGCGGACCTACGGCGATCTGGTGGGGCAGACCTTCGGCCGCAACGTGTTCGGCTTTCCCATCGAGCGGGGCGACCGCGTCTTCTACTACGGCAGCAAGGGCGCCGCCGCGGCCGCTCAGGCCGTCGTGGATGCCCTCGACGAACAATCTGAGGTGGGGCAATCGCTCATCGTCGGCCCCACCGACCTGTCGAAGACGCCCTACAGCGATGCGTTCTTCTACTACCTGTTCCCCGAACTCGATCCCGGCACGCGCTTCATCGAGATGGACCCCGGCATCGCCGACGCGCCCGGGTCGGGCCTGGCCCAAGACCTCGAGCACGCCGATTGGCTGATCCAGTCCGATGTCTGGTCGGGTTGGGTCGAGCCCAACACCAGCGTCGACGCCGGC
>JACMPN010000033.1 GCA_014377495.1 Candidatus Sericytochromatia bacterium | reverse complement strand
TACTGCCAGCGGATTAGCGGAGCCGGGCATTGTTGAAGAACCTGGCCGTTTGATCGAACATCAGGGGCGTATCAATAGCGACGGGCAGCGTTTGAAGACGGCTTACTGCAAAAATCATGTCACGACATCCATATCATTTAAATCAATCGTCAAAATGAAATAACCAAAGAGCATAATGGTCATCACTATGCCATATTTTATCTCCGGGCGCCAAACGACGGTCGTCAGTCGGGCAGTTGACGAGGCGCATGGCGGGACACAGGCTGCCGCCGGGGTATACGATGGGAGCTCGGACAACAGACTGATCGGAGGCGTCATGCGCGTGGGTTCCCGTTTCCTCGCCGTATCCATGGCGATCGCCGCCCTGAGCCCCTTGGCGGCGATCGCTGAGCCGGCCGCGCCGAAACGGGTCGTGATGATCGTCAACGATGGCCTCTGGGCCCCCGAGTACTACGAGCCAAGGCGGATCTTCGACCAAGCCGGCTTCACCGTCATCGTGGCCGGCAAATATTCCGGTCAGGTCTATCCGGACCGCCGCAACGCCACCTATGGCCCGATCACTGTCGACACCACGTTCGACAAGGTGGATCTGGCGCAGTTCGATGCCATCACCTTTGCCGGCGGCAACGGGGCCTGGACCGATTATTTCCCCAATGAGGATGCCCACAAACTCGTCCGTGAGGCCTTCCGGCAGAAAAAGGTGATCGGCCTGCTCTGTGCGTCGACGGGACTGCTCGGCATCGTGGACAACCTGGACGGACAGGGACCCGGCCTGGCCAGCGGCAGGCACGTCACCGGTTATTACCGGGTCGAGGGCATCATGCGGACCCTCGGGCACGTCACCTTCGATCCCGGCGAAAAGGGCAAACCGTACGTCGTCACCGACGGCAACCTGATCACCGGTCGCGACCCGGAATCGTCAACGTTGTTCGGTGAGACGGTGACCCAAAAACTGCTGGGCCTGCCGGACAAGGCACCCGTGCCAGTGGCCCCCGACCCGGAGGTCCCGCCGGCACCGCTCGTGGAAATCCCGCCAATTCCGCTCCTGGAGATCCCGCCCGTTCCAAATACACCCTGAACGGGTACATAACTCAAACTGGCACATGAGTCGTCCGTGGCCCCGGCAACCGTCGTCGCTCCAGCGGCGAGATGATTGGCGGATCCGGTAGCTTGGCAGCGGCTTCGAGAGGACACAGCGACCGATGGGCGACAGGGTGATTGCAGATCCTTCCCGTACCGTCGCGCCCGCCGGAGCCACAGCCCAGCTGATAGCCACCAGGCCGGCCGTCATCAGCAAGACCGTCACTCCCGACCTGATGCAAAAGGAATCGGCCCTCAGAGGCACGGTTCCTGGCCGAGATACTCCCCTGTGGACTCAGCCGGCCGCCCTCACCGCGCCGACGCAGGGCCAAATCGCATCGGTGACGGGTCCCCCGGGGACGACCAAGTCGGTGTCGACCGTGACCGTCCCCGTGAAGCCTGTTTTGACCACGGGCACTGGCGACACGACGACCCGCCAAGTGGTCACCGAGACGGTGACCGCCACTCTTGAAAACTACGTCATGGCCCGCCCGCCACAGCAAGTACCGGGAACCGCTGGCCTCACAAGTCCGTCTGCATTGCCCAGTGACCTGACAAACTTCAACCCGTTGTCTGCGCAGCAGGTGAGCAAATTCCCCAGTCCGGACAAGCGATCCGGAAAAATCATGTCCGAGGCGGACTACAACAGCTACCTGGCGAAAATTTTTGCGCCGGTGACGGAATTCCCCAAAGAAACCGTCGAAGCATTGCTGACTGATGGCATGGAAGTGCTGACGGATGACGAGAGCAAGGCCTTCATTGCCGGCCTCGCCAAACAGCCTGGTTTATCCCTCGAGTTCACCGGCGAAGCGTCCGATGTCACGATGAAGAATTTTGCCCAAAAGACGGAAATCATTCGCCAGAAGGGAATGGGGACGCTCCACGTCATGATGGCCCTCGGCAACGGGACCAACATGGAAGTCGCCTCATTCAGTGCGATCAGCGGCCCCATGAACAATGGCCTGCTCCCGAACGGCGACTACAAAGCGCTGAAGCCGGTAGATGCCGCCAATCAATTTCCCGATGAGACTGGCGAATTCGGCTTCAAGATGGTCCTGGTACCCGGCCAGGCCATGAATCGGACTGACCTCAGGATCCATTCAACCAAGGACACCTCCCAAAAATCGGCGAGTTGGACCGAAGGCTGTATCGGCCTGAATGGTGGCAATCCCCAGAACGTCGCTTTTTACAACTTTATGAGCGCCTACTTCAAGACTCACAAATCCATCCCGCTCAAAGTCGGTGTGACAGACAACGCCAACGTCAAAACCCAGCTCAATGGCAAGGCGCACTACTAGCCCGGATCGCCTGCGGCGGCAACCGACAAAGGCGGGGAACCATTGCCTTCCCCGCCTTTGTCGTGGCGTGTCATTGCGGTTGCACGGGGGCCGGCGTCTCGTCCGGCGTGCGTCCCGACATGGCATTTTTGAACTCGCTGAGGGCCAGACCCCTGTTGCGGGCCAGCAACGACAGGCTCTTCGGACCAAAGATCAACAGGGCGACGACAACGGTCACACCGGCGGTCAGCGGACTGATCATGGCGGTTCTCCTTCTGCATGGGCGGGGATAAGGAAACCAGGGCGTCAGGGCGTCGGGCGCAGCCAGAAATACGTCGCTTCGGCTTCGGCGCCGACCCACAGGGTTTGCGGGACCAGCTTGCCGGTCGAGCGGTCGAACAGACCATAAAACTCTGCCTGGTTGCTGGGCAGCGTGGCACCCGTCTTGAGGGTGGTGATCACGTTGAACTTCACCTGATTGGCGACGTCCGTGCCGTGAAATTCCAGCCAGCCCGTACCGGCCTCGACGGCCAGTGTCGTGCCCGGCTGCCGGGTGGCCACACAGGTTTCCAACTGCGCCAGGACGGCTTTTTGCAAGCTCGCCTGATCGTTGCTGCCCGCAGCCGCCCGATAGGGCGACAAGGCAGCCAACCGGGCCATGGGGGCGATGGGTCCGAGCACGGGACTGCAGCCCACGGCCGCCAGCAGCAGCAATGGGACCATTAAACGCTTTTGCATGGAACGCTCCTCTGGTATGACGGCTTAATTGGCCGGACGTTGCAACACAATGTTGAAAGTACCGCTCTGGTGGCCTTTGGGGAATTGGGCGTTGGCAGGACGCTTGGCCAGGTCGATGATCAGCGACGGGCGGACGAAGGGATCGGCTGCCAGGTGCGGATCAGCCTTGAAGTAGAGCTGCGTGGTCAGGGGGACGAAACCGGGCTGGGTGACGATGTAGTGGATGTGGCTCGGGCGCTTCACACCGGGCTCCATGTCGTACTGGCCGGGCACGATCGTCTCAAACTCATAACGGCCGCTGGCGTCGGTCTTCATCTGGCCACGCAGCTTGAACGTGTTGGCACTGGGCGGGTGGGCCGCGTCGTCGTTGTCGTAGTGACCGCCGTCATCCGCCTGCCAGACGTCGACCACGGCGCCGGCTACCGGCTTGCCGTTCGTGTCGGTGACCAGGCCCTTGATGATCAGGGGCTTGCCGGGCTCGTTCGCCGTGTTCAGCTTCGTCCGGTACGGTGCCCCCTTGCGGTGATACGGCCCCAGGATGTTGGGCACGGTCGGCCGCACCCAGGCCATCGCCGCACTGGTCCCCAGGAGCCACAGCAGCGCCGTGCCGCCACCGGTTACGAGAAAACGCCGCCGGGAAAATGTGCCGGTCAACTCGGTCCCTGTTTCGTCCAACATGTGTCATTCCCCATAGGCCAATCCATCACTCGATGTTCCGATCATGAGGCCAGCCGACATAAAGGTGAAGCGACCAGTCTTTGATATGTCGTCAACTACTGGTTGTCATTACCCGGCCGGATCTGCCCGGGGTGCCAGACACCGAGGCGGGTACAGACCTGTGTTCCGGGTGGCTTGGCGGCCCGTGGGTGTCCAAGGGCCGCCACTTGCGGCAAACTCCAACAGGGAGCCTCATGCCCGGCACGAGCGCCCGGGAGTCCCGCCAGTATCCAGGAGAATTTGCTTTGCCGCCCCCAGCCCCCACCAGTTTCCGTCAGACCCTTTCCGTCCTGCGACCCGGGCCCTTCCGACGCTACATGATGGGCGAAGGCATCTCCATGACCGGCACCTGGATGCAGGCGATGGCCCAGGGTTGGGTGATGACGACGCTGACCCATTCGGCCTTCATGCTGGGCATGGTCAGCTTTGCTGCCGGCGTGCCGCAACTCCTGCTCACGATGCTCGGCGGTTCCTTTGCCGACCGCTACGACAAGCGCCTGATCCTGCTGATCACCCAGGTGGTCCAGATCCTCTCGTCGCTCACGCTGGGCATCCTCGTGTTAACCCATCGGATCCAGCTCTGGCATGTCTTTGCCCTGGCGGCTCTGCTGGGGACGTCGAATGCCTTCGAGATGCCGGCGGCCTCGGCACTCGTGCCCGAGTAGGTCGAGCCTGACGAGATCGCCAGCGCCATGGCCGTCGACCGGTCCGCCTACCACGCCCCACGGCTGATCGGTCCTGCCGCCGCCGGCGGGGTCATTGGGCTCTGGGGGACGGCGTCCGCCTTTTTTGTGAACGCCGCGAGCTTCCTGGCCCTGATCGCCGCCATCGCCAGTCTCCAGCGACGGGCGATCGGCACGCCCGAAGAGGAGGAACAGCGCAAGGGCGGGATCAAAGACGGGTTTCGCTTCGTTTTTTCCGATGCCCCGACCCTGGCGATGATCGGCCTCTGTGCCATGAGCACCGTCTGCGTGTTTCCAATCATGGGCGTCATCCTGCCGCTCTACGCCGTCGATGAGTTGGGACTGACATCCGGCGGCATGGGGGCACTGATGTCCGCGGCAGCCGTGGGATCGTTGTCAGGTGCGATCGGCCTGCTGAGCATCCGCAAGGAGCAGCGCCGGAAAACCATGATCGCCGTGTCTTTTTCGGCGTCACTGGCCATCTTCGGGCTCTCCCAGGCCCAACACGCCCTGGTGGCCGCCGGGGCCCTGATGGTCCTCACCGTCAGCTTTTCCACCCTGATCGGCCTCGCCAACATCACCGTGCAGGAACGCACGCCCGATCACCTGCGTGGCCGGGTCTCCGCCGTGGCGGGGCTGAGCTTCTTCGGCCTGATGCCCTTTGCCGGCCTGGGGATCACGAGCCTGTCGGATGCCATCGGCATGCGCCCGTCTTTGGCGATCGCCTCGATCGCCTTCATCATCGGGGCCAGCGCCATCCTCACCGGACCCGCCCGTCGGGCAGCGGCACCGCCGGCAGGGGAAACCACGCCCGCCGCAACGGTCCAGACCGAGCCCTCATAGCTGTGGCTGTCCGGTCGAGCTACGGCCTGGCATCTGCCGGCCGGGCCTACTGAGAACAACGGAGGAATCAGCCTTGCCCGTACCTGACCTCACGCCGCCGCCGGCGCTCAGCGCCCCGTCACCGGCCGCATCCGACGCCCTCAGCCGAAGCGTGCCGGCCGTCGTCGCCACCCCACCCACGGCCTTTTGGGCCCGGTTCGGACAGGACCTCCAGGGGTATGCCGCAGTCTGGCAAGACTGGCGGGGTCGCCACGGCGGGGACGGGATCTTTCCGGCTGTCGAGCCGGCGAGCATCGTCCCGGCGTCCCTGTTTCCGATGCCGCCCCACGTCCCGCAGCCGGGCTCGATCCTGGCCGTCCAGGCGGCCTTTCTGCGGGCGACCTCCTATGTCAAACACATCGGCATGCCGTCGCTGGGCTTGGATCAGGAAGTGATCGGGTACGTGTCCACCGTCAGCCTGACACCCAATCGGGACGGCGATTTCACCATCGACATCGTCCCCCTGCCCGCCTATGCACCCATCCTGATGTACGAAGGCCGCTACCGGCCGCGGGTGCCTCAGGCGGGTGCCATCTCCAAAACGGCGAACACCCCCCGGGGCATCGATCTGGCCCTCCGCTGCGGGGCGATCCATTGCGAGATCAAGGCCGACCGACTGCGGACCCTGCAGCCGTTTCTGCGTGAGGTCCTGGCGCTGGTCCGGGCCGGAAACACACCGATCGTGGCGATCCGCGGCCGCTGGACCTTCGACGGCTTCCATGCCGGTTGGGTGGAGATCCACCCGGCCCGCACGGGCCACCTCGTCTCCCGGACGGGCGACGGCTACCCCGAGCCCCTGCCGCTGCCGCACGACGGCAAGGGCGGTACGGACGACGAACCGTGACAACTGACGCTGAACCCGGCCCGGAGCATTGGTTCAACGCCCTTCGAACAGGGGTGGGCGTCGTTCCAGGATGGACATGAACCCCTCTTCGGCGTCCCGGGTCTGACTGAGGCGCTGGATCTCGGGGATGAGCCTGGCGGCGGCGGCCCGCTCACCTTCCCGGACGGCCGTACGGGCGGACTGCAACGTCGCATACACGCCCAGGGGTGACTGCTCGGCGATGCGTTCGGCCAAGGCCACGGCCCGCCCCAGCAGGAACACCGGAGCGACGATCTCCTGGACGATGCCCAGCCGGTAGGCTTCGTCGGCCCCGAACTCGTCGCCGGTGAGCAGGTAACGCATGGCGTTGCCCCAACCGGTCGTCTGCACCCAACGGGCCGTCCCGCCCCCGAAAGGGAAGATGCCCCGTTTGATTTCGATCTGGGCGAACCGGACGTCCGTGGCGGTGTCGTCAGGTTGCTATGCTGACATGGTGTCGGCAACGGCACCCCAACCGTCTGTTTGAGAACGACCATGGCCAGGAAACGCCCTTATGCAGATTAATCCCGTTCTGACCGGATTGGCGGCGATCTGCCTGGGGATCACCGTGTCAACGGCCGCTTTGGCCTTCCCCGCCCGTGATCCGGCGATGATGCTTGCCGCCGCCAAGCCGACCGCCTGGCAGGCGGGACGCCCCGAAAAAGTGGGCGTGCCGCTGCCGGTCGGCAAGACGACCGCCTCGTTTCCCTCCAACAGCAGCCAGACCACCCTGATCGTCCGGGACCGGGGCGGTCATGGGGATTACTTTTACTATGCCGTCTACCTGCAGCGGGGCTCGGCATACACCCGCATCCTCACCGTCAGCAGCCCGCTCACCGGCGTCGTCTGGGACAAAGACCGGCGCACGGTACGCTTTTTGGCCGATGTGGTCGCTGGATACGGCAAGATGCAGCAGATCGAGGTGATCTACGACCTCGGCGCCAAGACCTATCGCAAACGCATCCTCAAGGACCTCGCCGTCGAACCGGCAGGCTAGCGGCGAACCAAGCCGCCGCTACGCTGCCTTGGCCATCACTTCATGGCGGACAACCGCACTGTGAAGGTCGTGCCCTGGCCCGGTGAGCAGACGACGGCGATCGTACCGCCAAAGCTTTCGACGATCGTCCGGCTGATGCCCATCCCCAGGCCTGTCCCGGTGGGTTTCGTCCTGAAGAACGGCTGAAAGATCCGGGTCAGATTCCCCGGATCAATGCCGCTCCCCGTGTCGGCAAAGGTCAGCTCGACCTGATTGCCGACGTATCGCCGGCGGATCGTCAATGACCCGCCCCTCGGCATGGCATCCATGGCATTGAGGACGACGTT
>JACMPN010000322.1 GCA_014377495.1 Candidatus Sericytochromatia bacterium | reverse complement strand
CGGACGGGCCGGCAGGTCGGCCGGGGCAACCCCGTTGCGGGTGGCCCAGACATGGTCTGCGGGCAACTGAAAGACCTGCCGCAGCAGATCGGCATGCCAGTCGCTGACGGCGATGACCTTGTGGGCCCGGCGGGCGAGATCCTCTGCCAGCGTCGCGTGCAGGTCGGCAGCTTCCCCTTCGAGGAAGTGCCGGTAGTCGTTGTGACTCCAGAAGAGGTTCAGGGGGGCTTTGATGCCGAGGCGGAACAATTCCGTGTTGACCACCGAGACCAGCACGTCGATGGGGGCCTGCCGCAGGACGGTCGGCAAGGCTGAGGCGCCGTGATAGCTGACGCCGTCGCAGACGATGGGGGCGGCCGGTGTGCCGAAGACGAGCACGTCGTGACCGAGGGCGGCCAGGGCCCGGGTCAGACCGATGATGGCCGTCTGCGTGCCGCCGAGTGGCTCACCGTCTGCCGTGCGGCCGTCCCAGACCCGGCTGACCTTGTGATAAAAGGCGATGCGCATCAGATGGTCAGCTTGCGGACCCTGGCACTGAAAAAGTCGACGGTCATGACGAGGACGATCAGGACCAGGACGATGGCGGCGGCTTCCCGATACTGGAACTGGCGGAAGGCGTTGTTCATCAGCTGGCCGATGCCGCCGGCACCGATCAGGCCGAGGACGGCCGCCGCCCGGATGTTCGACTCGAAGCGGTAGAGGAACAGGCCGACGATGTCCGGCAGAATCTGGGGGACGACGGCCCACATCAGGACCTGGGCATGATTGGCCCCGGTCGTCTGCAGCGCCTCGACGACACCCCCGTCGATGCCCTCGATTTTCTCCGAGATCAGTTTGGCCAAAATCGTCGTCGTGCTCACCGTGACGGCGAGTGTTCCGGCAAAGGCCCCGAGTCCGACGGCGGAGATGAACATCAGGCCCAGGGCCAGATCGGGGATGCTGCGCAAAAAGTTCAAAACGCTGCGCACGGCTAAATACACGCCCTGGTGCGGCGTCGTGTTCCGGGCGGCCAGGAAGCTCAGCGGAAAGGCCATGACGAGGGCCAGAAAGGTCCCGGCGAGGGCGATTTGGATCGTCTGGATGGTGCCGCCGACGATCGTCTGGGGGAAGGTGTTTTCCCACCAGCGGTGGCGGACCTCGCTCAGGCCGGGTGACAGGGGCACGGGGATCAGGGTATCGGTCGCCCCGATCTCGGGCGGAAAGTTGTAGGCCGCAATGGACGTGACTTGGCTGAAGTCCGGCGGCATCATCCGTTGGAACATGTCCAGGATGGCTGCCCGCCCCTCGTAAAGTTCCCGGGGCTGGAAGCGGGCGCCGGAAAAGGCCCATCCCAGCACGAGCACCGCCATCAGCACACTGACGATCCAGCGGACGCGGTGGTCCGGCGGGGTCGGGGCCAGGCGCAGGACCTGGGTGCCGCTAGGTTCCGCCGTGGGGGGTAGGGACTTCGCCACGGGTGACCTCTCCTTTGGTGTAGACGTTTTCGATGATCGCATCGGTCAGCATGGCGGTCGGTCCGTCAAAGAAGACGCTGCCGTTCTGTAGCCCGATGACCCGATCGGCGTACTCGCGGGACAGCTCGATCGTGTGCAGGGAGACCACGGCCGTGATCCCGTCTTCGCGACAGACCCGCAGGAGGATGTCGAGGATCTGGCGGCTGAGCTTGGGATCCAGGCTGGCGACGGGTTCGTCGGCCAGGATCAGGGCGGGCCGCTGCATCAGCACCCGGGCGATCGCCACCCGTTGCTGCTGGCCGCCCGAGAGGTTGTCCGCCCGCTTGTAGGCATGCTCCAGCAGGCCGACCCGCTCCAGATTGATGAGGGCCCGCCGTTTGTCAGCGGCAGTGAACAAGCGCAGGGCGCTCCGCCAGGTCGCCTGGTAGCCCAGGGAGCCGGAGAGGACGTTATCGAGGACGGACAGCCGTTTGACGAGGTTGAATTGCTGGAAGACCATACCGATCTTGCGACGGACGAGCCTCAACGGGCGGCCCGACAGATGGGCGATGTCTGCCAGGCCTGGCTGCGGGGCATCGAGGAAGATTTCGGCCGGGACGAGGATCTGACCGGCAGACGGCTCGATCAGCCGGTTCACGCAGCGCAGAAAGGTCGATTTGCCGGCGCCCGACAGGCCGATCATGGCGACGAATTCACCGCGCTGGATTTCCAGATTGATGCCCTTGAGGACGAGGGCGCCGTCCTGATAGGCCTTTTGCAGGCCCTTCACCTGGAGGATGGGCGTGGTCATGGCTTTTGGGTGACGGCCTTCTGGATGGGGATCCCGGCGTCCTGGAAGGCGTCCCGCACGCTCGCATAGTCCGCATCCGTCGCCGGCACGAAGCCCTCGATCCGGTAGATGGCATTCAGCCACTTACGGCCTTCCGGACTCTGGCTCAGGTCCATAAAGACCTTGGTGATCTTGTCGGTGGTCACTTTGTCGAGCTGGGAGCTGGCAACGAGGTTGTCATTGGGAATCGGCTCGGTGTAAGCAATGACCTTGATTTGGGCCTGCTCCGCCGCTGTCTTCAGGTACAGGGTCCAGGCCCCGTCGTCGCCTTTGGTGCTGTTCGCATAGGTGGCGCCGGCGTCGGCCTTGTGGTTGTAGACGGCGAGCACCGTGGCGTCGTGGCCGCCGGCGAAGATGACGTTTTTGAAATCGCGGGCCGGATCGATGCCGGCGGCCTTGAACATCTTCTTGGGGAAAATGTGACCTGATGTGCTGATCGGATCGCCAAAGGCAAAGGTGTGGTTTTTCAGGTCCTGCAGGCTGTTGATGCCCGAGTCCGTGCGGGTGATGATCGCCCCGTAAAACGCATCGCCGCCCCGCCGCACACTCTTCAGCAGGACTTTGACGTGGGCCTCTTCTTTGGCCAGCACGTAGGCAGCCGGGTTCAGAAAGGCGATGTCCAGCTTGTTGCCGCGCAGGGCCTCGACGACTCCGGCGTAGTCCGTCGCCACGAACGGCCGCACCTCGACGCCCAGGGCGTCGTGCAGTTTGTCGACGATCGGTTGGGCGTTTTTGAGGACTTCCTGCATGTTTTCGGAGGGCACAAAACCGACCCGCAGGGCCTTGTTCTTTTCGGATCCCGAACAGGCGGTCAGACTCAGCAGGAGGCTCAGCGAGACGCCGAGGATCCGGAATCGCTTGGACACTGGCAATGCTCCTTTACCCACTCTGGGTTCACCCTTCCATCCGCCCGTATGTCCGACTCTGGTGTGACCTGGCTGCGTCTGCTGATGGTGCATGGCGGTGACGGGTTAGGTGCCGGGGATCCACAACTGCTGACCCGGGAAGATCAGCCGAGGGTTTCTCAGGACCGACCGGTTCAGGTCATAGATTTCCCGCCAGCGGTCCAGCCGTCCCAGCCGTTTTTTGGCGATCAGGGACAGGGTGTCGCCGGGGCGCACCGTGATCTTGAACTTTTTGGCGGCGGCGGCAGCCGTGACGACGGTCGTCCGCGCCGGGATCTGCAGCGTCTGGCCGGGCGAGATCTGCTGAGGCGACGACAACGTGCCCTTGTTCAGTTGGTAGATGGACAGCCACCGGTGACCAGAGCCCATCTGGGCCTCGGCGATGTCCCAGAGCGTGTCGCCCTTCCGGACCCGATAGGTCCTGGCGGAGTCGGCGGTCCGGGGCGTTTGGGCTGCCTGGGCCATCGGGGCGGCCAGCTTGGTGGGTTTGTTGGTCGTCGGCAGCGCTTTGACGGGTGCTTGTTGCTGCGTGGTGGCCGGTGCCTTGATCGGTGTCGTGACGGCTTTGACCGTCTGGTGCTGGATGGGCGGCGGGGCGATGGGCTTTGTCACCGGCATCACAGCCTTGGCCACCACCGTCGTTGGGGGCTTGATGGCGACCGTCATGGCCAGTGGCTTGGCGGAAGGCTTGGCAGCCATCATCACCGGCTTGGCCGACGGTTTAGCGGGAACAACCACCTGCGGCTTGGCGGCGACGAGCACCGGCGGCTTGACGGATGGTTTAGCGGCGATGATCACCGGAGGCTTGGCGGCAATTTTGGCCGGCGGATTGGCCGCCACCGAAGCGGTCGGCTTGACCGTCGTGCTGACCTGGGGTTTGGCAACCGGTTTGCTGGCCTGTGGGGACACGGGCTTGGGGGTGGCTGTCTGCACTGCGGCAGTCAGCGTCTTCGGCTTGGTCGGCACCTTCGGCGGGGCCACGGCCGTCGTCCGGGCGGACGCCGCACCCTTGGCAGTGACGGGCGACAACTCGACCCGCAGCAGGTTGTGGGGGGTCAGCTGGGCCGACTCCAGCAACATGAACTGGTAACCCTCTTTGACGAGGTTGAACAGGCTGTAGTGGGAATAATTGTTCGGCAGGACCATCGTGCCGGAGTCGTCGGAGCGGGCCAGCACCTTGCCGTCTTCGGCGACCAGCTTCACGCCGCCGAGCTGGCGGCCGGTGGCGGAGTCGAGGACCTTGACCGTGGGCGTCTGGGCGGCGGCGATCTGGAACGTCTGGGCCGGGGATGCGGCCATCGCCATCCCGATAACGGGCAGCGAGGACTGCAGCGCCAGGGTGGCGACGACGGCGGCGGTGACCTTGCCGGCCCGTGACGGCTTGCGCAGCGCCGTAAAGGCGGCCACGCAGTCATCGGGATCGAAGCCGACGACAAGATGGGGGGTGCCCTGCCACCAGATGAGTTCCTGATTGGGCAGATCGATCACCCGCAGGTCGCCGGCACCGGTCGTCAGGCGCCGCAGTTCCGCCGCTTCGGCGTCGGCAAACAGCACAGGCACGCCGGAAATGTGGCCGGGCGTCCCGCCGGGGTTGGCGATGGGGACGGACAGGTAAAACGTCTCGGCCTGGGGCAGGAAGAACAGTTGCATGCCGTCGACGCTGTGGCTGGCGGAGGCGGGCGGGCGGAAGTCCACACCGATCAGGGCATCGTCGCCCGGACCGGGCAGGGCGCCGTAGAAGGCGATCTCATCAGGGGTGCCGGCGGCATCGCCACAGTCGGACAGGTACTCGAGGTAGTCCTGGCGGGCCGTCGTCTGGGGATGCAGAATGCGCTGGGCCTGACGGACGAAGCGGATGGCGAGCGAGGGCCAGATGCCGTAGCGGATGGTGATCCCGGCGACGACGTTGAGGGCCGGCTGGCTGCTCAACAGGAGCCGGATGGCCTGGCGACGGGCCTGCTGCCAGGTGATCTGCTGCTGTGTCAGCAGGGCCAGCGTCTCCGGCTCCTGTGGCGCGATCAATCCGATGGTGTGCTTCATGTCTGCGAGACTCCCGACGCGGCTGGTGTTGGCCCCAGCGTCGTGACCGGCTGGGAGTTGCCCGGTAGGCACTATACCTTGAAGGGACCCGCTTGTCACAGGCGGTTCGGTGCCCCATCCACGTCCTAGCCAGGCATGATGTCGACGAAGTCGGCGCTCGTCTTACGCAAACGGAGACTGATCACGCGGGCGATCTTGCGGGTGATCCAGATGGCCAGCTTCGGGTGGTCGTCGATCAGCTTTTCGAAGCCCTCTTTGCTGAGGGTGGCGATGGTGGCTTCCGCCCGGGAGACGGCCGTGGCGCTCCGCCGCGAGCCGTCGATCAAGGCCATCTCGCCGAAGATGCCGTGCTGCGTGATGATACTGACAGTCTTGATCGTGCCGTCGCCAGCTTCCTTGCCGATGTTCACACTGCCTTCGACGACAAAGCAGAGGCCATTGCCGGAGTCCCCTTCGTAGAAGATCACCTCGCCCTTGGCATGGTTGCGCATCGTCATGTAACTCGCCACGACCTTGAGGTCGTCCCAGGGCAGATCTTCGAAGAACAAGATGCGCGCAATGTCATCCGGGGTGATCATGGCTGGCTCCTCGTGGGATATCTCGTTTATTATGGGTCGCTTCGCCAGGTTAGCCAAGCGATACATCACGCACTCACAGCATTACAAGGTTTATCCCGATGTCAGACCGTGGCCGGGACGGCACTGTCGGTGATCGGTCAACGGTTGTTGCGGCCGGTGGCGGATCAGCCGGTACCGGGCCGGGCGGCCAAATCGACGAGGCCGATCCGGTCGGCCGGACTGGGGGCGTGCAGGACGTCGGTCTCGTCGGCGCGGTAATGGCACCCCCGGCTCTGCCGATCCTGCAGGGCCGCCTGGAGGATGATCATCGCCGTGCGGATGCCGTTGCGCAAGCCGATCAGCCCGTCGGACATCCCGGAGGTGGCGTAAAACTCCTCGATCTCATCTTCCAGTTCCGTGAGGATGCGCTTGGCCCGGGTCAGGCGCCGTTCCGTGCGCATCAGACCGACGTAGTTCCACATCGTGTGGCGGATGGTCATCCAGTCCTGGGCGATCAGGGCGGGATCGACGGGCTCGTGCTCATGCCGCCAGGGGGCGACCTGCGGCATGTAGGAGTCGATGCCGGCCACGACGGCCCGGGCCGCCTCTTCGCCGGCCCGGGTGCCCCAGACGAGGCCTTCGAGCAGACTGGTGCTGGCCAGGCGGTTCGCCCCGTGCACGCCCGTGCAGGCGACTTCGCCGACAGCCAGAAAGCGGTTCAGGCTCGTCCGGCCCCAGAGATCGACGGCCACCCCGCCGCAGGCATAGTGGGCGGCGGGCACGACGGGGATCGGTTCAGCGGTCAAATCGAAACCGAGCGATGCGCATTTGGCGTGGATGTCCGGGAAATGGCTGCGGATCCAGTCGGCGGGTTTGTGGCTGATGTCGAGATAGGCGCAGGGTTCACCCGATTCCAGCATCATCTGCAGAATGCCGCGGGCGACGACGTCACGGGGGGCCAGGGGGCCGTCCGGGTGGTACCGGGTCATGAACGCCTCCCCCTGGGCGTTGACCAGGGTGGCGCCTTCGCCGCGCAGGGCTTCGGAGAGCAGGAATCGTCCGCTCGGGTGATAGAGGGCGGTCGGGTGAAACTGGACGAACTGCATGTTGATCAGGCGGGCACCGGCCCGTCCGGCCATGGCGATGCCGTCACCCCGGGCGCCGGCCGGATTCGTCGTGTGCAGGAAGATCCGGCCCAAGCCGCCACTGGCCAGGATCGTCTGCCGGGCGAGGACTGGGTAGACGTGGCCGGAGCTGGTGGCATAGACGTAGGCGCCGAACACGGTCGGCTGGGCGTAGACGTCGACGTTCCGCAGGGAATGATGGGACAGGGTGAGCAGATCGACGGCCGTGTGGTCTGTCAGCACCTGGATGCGGGGATGGGCCCGCACGGCATCCATGACGGAGTGCTCGATCGCCCGGCCCGTATGGTCCTTCTGGTGCAGGATGCGCGGTTGGCTGTGGGCTGCTTCCTGCGTCAGGTGGAAAATCCCGTTTTCACGGTCGAAGGGCACGCCCAGGCGGTCCACGAAAAGACTCTGGACCAGCTCGGGCCCCAACTCCGCCAGCAGGCGCACGGCGGGCTCCCAGGACATGCCGGCCCCGGCCGCCATGATGTCGGCAGTCAGCAGGTCGGGCGAATCCGTCAGGCCCCGGTAGATGATCCCGCCCTGGGCATAGCGGGTGTTCGATTCTTCGGCGTCGGGTTCCTTCGAGAGGATCAGCACCTCGGCGCCGGCATCGGCGCCCGCCAGGGCGGCGGCACATCCGGCAATGCCTGAACCGATGATGAGGACGTCAGTTTCCATGGTGTACTCCCGTCGCTTAAGGGGTCGCCGTGCCGGTTTGCAGGTCGAGGCCGATGTCGACGCCGACAGCGGAATGGGTCAGGGCCCCCACCGAAATCAGATCCACGCCCGCTTCGGCGTAACCCCGCACCGTCGTCAGGTTGATGCCGCCGGACGCCTCCAGCACGGGCCGGCGGGATTTGGACGCGTTGGCCATGGCGACGGCTTCGCTGACCTGAGCGGGCGACATGTTGTCCAATAGGACGACGTCGACATCCAGGGTCAGGGCCTCTTCAAGCTGGGCCAGGCTGTCCACCTCCAGCTCGATCCGCAGCAGGTGGGGCCGGCCGGCCTGGGCGGCCTTGACCGCTTTGGCCAGTCCGCCGGCGGCGGCGATGTGGTTGTCCTTGATCATGATCCCGTCGTCGAGGGCGAAGCGGTGATTGCTGGCCCCGCCGATGGCCACGGCGTATTTTTGCAGGGCCCGCAGTCCCGGCAGGGTCTTGCGGGTGTCGACGATGCGGGCGTTCGTCCCGGCGACGGCATCGACATAGCGGCGGGTCAGGGTGGCAACGCCGCTGAGGTGCTGCAGGAGATTCAGGGCCACACGCTCACCGGTGAGCATGTCCCGGGCCGTCCCGGTCAGCTCGGCGATGACGTCCTGGGCACTGATGCGGTCCCCGTCTGCAGCCCAGCCGACGACGACGACCGAGCCGACCTGGCTGAAGACCGATGCCGCAAAAGGCAGGCCGGCCAGGACCATTGGCTCCCGGGCGACAAAGCGGCCGTGGGCCTGGCAGCCGGCGGGGACGACCAGCTGAGAGGTGACGTCCCCCCGACCGATGTCCTCCGCCAGGAACTGGGCGATCCAGTGGTGCAGCTGTTCACGGTTGGGTGGCATCACGAGCGGTATGGCAGTCATCTGCGTCCTTAATCGGGTCAGCGGCTCATATCGAGCATGCGCTGGATGGGCTTGAGGGCTTTGGCGGCCATCACCGGATCGACGGTGATTTCCGGCTTCAGGTCCCGCAGGGCCAGGTAGGCCTTTTCGAGAGTCTGCACCCGCATGTAGGGACATTCATTGCAGGCACAGCCGTTGTTCGGCGGGGCCGGGATAAACGTCTTATGGGGGCTGAGTTTGGCCATCTGGTGGAGGATGCCGGCTTCGGTGGCCACGATGTAGGTCGAGGCGGCGTCTTTACCCGTATACGCCAGCAGGGCCGAGGTGGAGCCGATGAAGTCGGCATGCCGCAGCACGTCGTCCTCGCATTCGGGGTGGGCGATCATCTTGGCACCCGTGTGGGCCATTTTCAGCTGGACGATCTGTTTTTCGGAGAAGATCTCATGCACCTGGCAGGCGCCGGGCCAGAGCACCATGTCTCGGCCCGTCTCCTGCATGACGTGCTTGCCGAGGTGGCGGTCCGGGGCGAAGAGGATCTTTTGGTCGGCGGGCAGTTGATTGACGATCGAGACGGCATTGGAGCTGGTGCAGATGATGTCGCTGAGGGCTTTGACGTCGCCGGAGCAGTTGATGTAGCTGATGGCGATGTGATCAGGATGTTTGGCCCGCCAGGCGGCGAACTGGTCGGCCGGGCAGGAGTCCGCCAGGGAGCAGCCGGCATCCAGGTCGGGCATCAGCACCGTCTTGGTGGGGTTGAGGATCTTGGCCGTCTCGGCCATGAAGTGCACGCCGCAAAAGAGGATCACGTCCGCTTCGGTGCCGGCCGCCTGTTGCGAGAGGCCGAGGCTGTCGCCGAGATAGTCGGCGATGTCCTGGATGTCGGGATCCTGGTAATAGTGGGCCAGGATGATGGCGTTGCGTTCGCGCTTGAGCCGGTCGATTTCGGCGAACAGGTCCAAACCAAGGTCAATGGTGGCGGTCATGCGTCCTCTCCTGCGGCAGGCAGTCAATCGTCACCCGTGCACGCGTTTGCGCAAGACAGTGTAGCCCACGCCCACCGGATTTGGAGCGACCGTTCGTTCCGGCATGGTCTGGCCACCGCTTTATCGCCGGCTCACCCTACCCCCTGCCCGGCGCCTGGCTTACCACCTGGCGTGATGGTCCTCGGTGACTCCGAGCAAGTCCGCCACCTGCCTTGCCGGTTCGTCGGCATGACGCCGGACCGTGCCGGAAAAGGTCCCGATCGGCTGCACGTAGCGGCTGACGGCGACGATCAGGTTTTTGTCCTCCCGGCGCAGGCCCTCCGGCTGAAACGTCAGGTCCAACAGGCCGTCGCTCGTGCGGATCTGCCAGGGGGCGAGCGGGTCGGCAGCATCGAACGTGAACTCGGCGGCGCCCAGCCGGATCAGGTCGCCATCCAGCCAGAGGCCGTTTTCGTGGCCGCCGTTGAAGCCGGCCTGCAGGTTGAAGCCAAGGCCCGGACTGTGGGCCGAGGCCCATTGCCAATGCGTGTCGCGGGCGAGCAGTCCGACCGTGTGGTCCAGACTGGCGGTCGCCTCGGACAACGGATAGGTGCGGCCATGGACGGTGGCGTCGCCCCGGACCCGCAGGGCGCCCGATTTGTGGGTGCAATTGGCCACGCCGCCGGCAATGGGGACGACCGCGCTCAGGGTCGGTGGTGCCGTGAGGGCGCTGATCTCGACGGCCACCGTCAAGCCGGTCGGCGTGTGCAGGTTGAGTTCGTAGTTGCCGGTCCCCGGCAGGCGAGAGAGGCGGATCGTCCCCGTCAGCGAGCCGAAGTAGGCATGGGCCCCTTCGCCCGGTGAACCGCCCACTGCGGCCATCAGGCCCGGCACGCCCATGGCAGAGAACTCCGCCACCACCCGACGCTCCACCCGATCGAAGCAGTAGGCGAATGCCGTGGCGGCCCAACCGATGTCGACGATGGCAATCCCGATGTAACAGGCGGGTGAGGCCAACCCGACGTACTGCCAGCGTTTCTGGTGCAGGTAGCGCCAGAGCCGAGGCCGCCTATAGGGATCGCGCAGGGTCTCCCAACTGACGTGGGGGATGGTGCCCTGATACGTGCCAAAGGCGGGGGCACCCGCCGCATCGACGGCGCGGGCAGGGGCCGGAGGCAACGAATCGGACAAAGTTTGGGTCTGCATCGCCAAGGCTCCTCGCCGGTACGGCGGTCCTTCCGCATGCCAGTCACCCCTGAGCATAGCTCACGCCGCAAGGGAAGACCCTTTCGGGGGGCGGTGCCTCTGGCCGGCGCTCCGGGCGCAACAATAAACCTTTGGGCGATCGGCACAAAATGGCAACTTAACCGTCCGATAGGGATTCGTTAGCGTAACTATCAGAAAGTTCCGACGGGAGCGGGGCGATAACCCGAGTATGAAAACCAACATGCAGTTGGTTTGGATGGAGGATGACAACATGGGTGGACCAATCTCAAACCAATTCAAGAATGCACTCGTCGCCGACGTGGTTGACCGGGCGTTCAACCGGGTCGGTGCCGTCAACGAGATTCCGATGAGCAAGGGTGCGCAGAACAAGTTCAGCCACATCGACTCGAACAGCAACGGCAAGATTAGCCGGAACGAATTGACCCAGGCCATGGTCAGCAACCAAGTGTCGCTCAGCCTCGAAAACGAAGGTCGCCCCGACGGCGGTCTGTCCGACTCCATCGTCCGCATGATTGACGCTGAAGACGGCACCCAGGGCGGACGGATCATGGTCTCGGGCAACAACATCTCCGCCGCCCCGGCTGCCAACAACCTCTCCAGCGGCCAATGGGTCATCGGCAAGGCTCTGCACCACAAGGGGACTGTGCCGACGCTGGAAATCCACCAGAACGCCAGCGGACCCAAAATCACCCTTCCCGGCAACTAAAGCGCCCATCCTCTCTCCTAAAGGCCGCCCGCAAGGGCGTCTTTTGACGTTTTGGGGCGAAAGGAATGCCCTGCCGAGACCTTGCCTAATGGCATTCGCCCGCTTCACCCCTTCTAGAAAGGCTCCCCTCGAGGGGAACCGGGCCACGTTGGCGGCGTATGGAAGTAGAGGGTGGTTGTGGGGG
>JACMPN010000321.1 GCA_014377495.1 Candidatus Sericytochromatia bacterium | reverse complement strand
GTCGCCCACATCGTGCGGGACCTGCGACACGAGCCGATCGATCTGGCACTGTCGACCGCCGGGGTGATGTGGCTCCTCGCCAAGGACGGGATCTGGCAGCGGCCGGTCGCCGGGGGCACCGACTGGGTCAAGGAAGGTGAGCTGGAGTCTGTGGGCATCCGGGACGCGGCCGCTGTCCCGCAGCCCGAGCTCACCACCGACTCCAAAGGCGTCCCTTGGCTGCTGCATCCAACGACCGGCACCCTCTGGACTCGCACGGACACGGCCGTCTGGCAACCGGCAGCGACTGGGCTGATCGGCGCGACGGGGCTGACGATCGGGCCGGACGGCACAGCGTATGCCGTGGCGCCCGGGACCCCGGGGGACCTCCTGAAGGTCTCTGGCGGCACCTCCACCCGGATCGCCAACGAAGGCTGGAAACAGCCGGTGGTCACGGGCTTTGACATCAAGGGCAATCTCTTCGTGGTGGATGCCGCTGCCCGTCTGGTGGCCCTGGTCAATTCGGCCGTGAAGCTCTACACGATCCCGCAGTCGCTGGGCCGGTTGACGATCGGCCGGGACGCCGAGGGCGCCCCGCTGATCGTCGGGGGCAAAAACGCCGTCATCGCCATCAAGGTGGGAGACAAGTCCTTGTCTTTCCCGAGCATCCCGACGACGGCGCTGCCCATCGTCACGTCGGCATTCACCGCCCTGCGTTTTTATGGCCTGCCGGCAAGTCAGTACCTGTGTATGGCCCGCTTTGGTGAAGGGGCTGCTGCTGGCGGCGAATTGCGGCTGGTCACAGTCCCGGTGCGGGTGTCGGGCGCCCAGTACCTGCCGGGCAGCAGCTTTCAGGGGACGCCATTGACCTTACGGGCGCTGGCACAACGGGAAGCGGACAAGATCGAGCCGGGATACCGCCTCACCGCCATTCACGGTGTCCAGAAGGAACCGGCCTGCGACAACCGGGTCGCACCCTGGGTCTTCGACTATCGCAAGGTCGGATCGGACAAGCAGCTCAGCATCAGCTTGGGCGCACTCGGCCTGTTGAGCGATCAGACATTTTTGTCCAGCAGTGCCCCGGCGGGCGTCCCCTTGGTCGATGTGCCGCTCGATGCCCATCAGGCCTGGGCGGCGGCAGTTAAAGCGGGTATGCCCAATGCGATCAAGGCCGAAGTCAGCCTGGCGCAGTCGAATGAGACGGCATACTGGCGATTTCTGTGGACCTCGGGTGGTCAGACCTACCGGGTGAATGCCATCACGGGCCAAGCGGGGCTGGACTCCTAAAGGATGTGCCGGCTAGGCCCGCACCGCCGCTTGTCCTGTATGGGGATGCATCGGTAGAATGGCGCCATGGCTACCTACCGTTTTCGTTTTATCCGCACCCACAGCGACAAGGTGGTGGGCGTCGCCCTGTGCCCGCCCGAGGGTGGCCTGACGATGCGCATCGGCCAGCGCGAGTTTGATTTCGACGTGCAAACGGCACCCAAGCTCGCCAGTCTCGACCTTTACATCGAGACCATTGCCGACAAGCCGGAGTTCAAGGCCTTCGGGATCCATAACGTCAGCCGCATCCACGAGATCGAGTTGGACCGGTTCATCTCCATGGCGCTGTTCCAGCAAAAAGTCCAATCCCTCAACGACGACTGAAACGTGTGTTCTGAGGGGGCCTTGGCGGGCGCTTTCGGCCTGGAACCTGTGCAGCGTCCTTGATGACCTGTTGAACTCCAACATGCTTCCCGTTGGTCAGCTCGGCACAGCACCCGGGCCGAAATCACCTCGCCCTGACCCCCTCAAAACACACGTTGCGGCGCCATGGTCTTTGTGTCTGCCTGTACGGATGGGGAACAAAACCAAGATTCGTTGGCCAACGTCACCGGGTGACAGGTGGCGTCAGTGCCGGCTCAAACCATGCCGAGCCGCAGCAGCCAGCGGCCGTGATCCTCGATGAGGAGTTTGGCGCAGTCGGGGCAATCCCGACTGGTTTCCCTGTTGATCAGGGGCATCCCACAGTCCTGGCAGCGGACGCAGGCAAAGGGGGCGGTCGCACGGATCCGGCGGCGGGTCGTGGCGGTGGTGGCGTGAATCGTCGTCATGGGTCGGTTCCTCCTATCACTGGAGTTGTGTCACCCGGTTACAGTCGTTCTAAAACCACTATGGTCCCCGCACGTTAGAAATCCGTGAGATTTTCCTGTCAGTTTGGCGCAAAGCAGGTGAGCGGGCGGTTCGCCCATCGGCAGGTTTTGTCCCTGAATGCGAAGGGCGTGTCGCAGTTGAATGGCGCCTGTGTACGGATCGCCAAGGGATCCGTGGCGCTCAAACGGCCTTATATCATGCCGAGGAGGCGGAGCCATGTCTCGTGCTGGGCAAAGAGCAGGACGAGGCAGGCTTGGCAGTCCTGAGCCGTCTGGGGCGGGGCGAGCGTGTGGCCGCAGTCCTCACAGTGGCCGGGGCGGGGGAACGGGGCATACCGCCTGCGTTGTGCGGATACCTGTGTGGTCGGTGTTACGGCCATCGTCGCCCGTACCTCCTGTCCCCATCTGCCCATGCGGGCGCCCCGCTGGGACATCCCGGCGGGTCGTGTCCGAACCATACGGGGATGACGTTGGGCGCTCGTAGGGCAGGATGGCCGAGGTCCCCCCATCCGGAAGGCTAAAAACGACAGAGGGCGCCGCAGCGTGGTCGCCCCGTCGGCCGGAGTGCTGGCTGCGACAGCCTTTGGGCCGATGGTGTCTTCAGGCCCGATAGGGCTCGGCCTGGCCATCGGGGCGTGGACCGAGTTGCCGGGAGCAGGTCAGCCGCTTACGGCGCAGGGTCCTGATGGCGCCATGTGCGGCGGTAAGGCCCAGTCGTGAGGGCGAGCGCAACGACGATCAGCACCGCCGCCAAGGCAAACATGATCCACAGACCGGTGGCCACGGCCTTGGGAGGGGCTGTCGTCAGGTCGCTCGTCGCCGGTCCGCGTGCGAACACAGCGCCCATGACCGATGCCCCGGTGATGAGCCCCAGATGGCGCGACAGGTTCAGCATGCCGGAAATGACCCCCCGCTGGTCGGGCCTGATATCGGTCATGACGGCGGTATTATTGGCCGTCTGGAACAGCGCATAGCCGGCTGTGACCACAGCGATGGGAGCGATGTAGCCAGGGACTCCAAGCGTCACCGGCAGCATGGCGAGCAGGAAAGAGCCCGCCGCCATGCCGATGAGGCCCACCGTGGTCATGCGTTGTGAGCCGAACCGGTCGGCAATGTGCCCGGCCGGCACTGCGGTCAGTGCGGCGACAAGCGGTCCGACGGACAAGGCGAGCCCGACGCGTGACGCCTCGAGCCCGAGCGCCATCGAGAGATAGAACGGCCCGACCACCATGGTCGCCATGATCACCGTCGCCACGAGCACACTCGTGGCGAGGCTCGCCCTCAGCCCCGGTATGCGGAACACCGTGAAGCGGATCAAGGGGGATGTGGTGCGCGCTTCGGCGAGCACGAAGAGGCCCAAGCCGAAACAAGCGGCCAAAAGCAGCGCCAGGTTGAACGGACCGAAATGCCCGCGCCCGATCGTCATGGCAAGGGCATAGAGGGCGAGCGTCAGCGCAAGCAGCATCGTGCCCAGGAGGTCGAAGCCGGTCCGGTCGGTTTGCGGCTCGCTGCGATCGACGGGCAGGTAGCGATGCGCAAGCAGGAGAGTCAGGGCACCGAGTGGCAGGTTGATGAAAAAGATGGCCCGCCAACCGGGTCCGGCGATCAGCATGCCGCCGAGCGATGGGCCGAGTGCGGTGCCCATCGCGGACATCGTTCCGAGCAGTCCCATGGTGCGGCCGGTCATGGCTTTTGGCACCGTCTCACCGACAAACGTCATGGTGAGGGCCATCATCGTGGCCGCTCCAAGGCCCTGTAGCGCCCGTGCGGCGATCAGCAGCCTGAGCGTGGGCGCGACGCTGCACAGGACCGAGGCCACCGTGAACAGGGAAATTCCGGCCAACAGCAGCCGTCTGCGGCCGGTGATGTCACCGAGCCTGCCGACGCTGACGATCAGGGTGGTGATGGCGAGGAGATAAGCGAGCACGATCCACTGGACTGCCTGGAAGGAGGCATGGAATGCCTCTGCCAAGTTTGGCAAGGCCACATTGGCGATGCTGGTGCCAAGCGACGATAGCAAGACGGATAACGAAAGGGCGATGAGCGTGCCACGGACGGATAATGACCGTTCCGCAACTCCGGCGACGGCCTCATCTCGTTCTGCATGGGTTGTCTGCACCGTGACCTCCATTTTTGGGCGGCTCCCTATTTTGGGCCTGTCAAAATCGTAGGTCTTGGTTTGGCATGGCGGAAGTCGCGGCATTTGCACTTTATGATTGCGTGTGACGCCATGTATCGCACAGGCAGTGCTAGGGTAAAACCATGTCGACACCCGATCTGAACTTACTCGTCCATCTCGATGTGCTGCTCGCGGAAGGCAGCGTGGCGCGTGCCGCCCGACGGTTGCGGCTGAGCCCGTCGGCGATGAGCCGGGGGCTGGCTCGCTTGCGTGAGACGACGGGTGATCCGTTGCTGGTCAGGGCCGGACGCGGTCTCGTCCCCACGCCCCGGGCGCTCGAACTCCGCGAGCGTGTCAGTCAACTCGTGCGGGACGGAGAAGCCGTGCTGCGTCCTGCCGAGACGCTCGACCTGAAACAGCTGGTTCGGCTGTTCACGTTACGGACCAGTGAAGGCTTTGTGGAGAACTTCGGACCGGACCTCATCGGCCGCGTCGGCGAAGAAGCGCCCGGCGTGCGGCTGTGCTTCCTGCAGAAGCCCGACAAGGACAGCACGTTACTTCGCGACGGACTCGTCGACTTGGAGACAGGCGTTGTCGGGAAGACGGCGGCGCCTGAACTGCGTGTGCAGGCATTGTTCCGAGACCATGCCATCGGCGTCGTGCGCCTGGGGCACCCGCTGAGCCAGGGTGAGGTGACCCCCTCCCGCTATGCGGCCGGCCGGCACATCAGCGTCTCGCGCCAGGGTCTCGAACGGGGGGATGTGGACGAAGCCCTGCATCACTTGGGGCTGGTGCGGGAAATTGCCACGATCGTCGGTGGCTTTTCGACCGCGTTGGCGCTCGCCCGGGCCTCCGACCTGATCGCCAGTGTGCCCAAACGACACATCGGAATTCTGCGTGCCGGCATGCATAGTTTTCCCCTGCCTGTCGCCACACCGGAGTTCACGGTCTCATTGCTCTGGCACCCGAGGATGGATGCCGATCCTGCCCATCGCTGGCTGCGTGGCCACGTCAAGGCGGTTTGTGCGGCGCTCCGTTGAGGGCGTGACGGCAGGCTTGGTCGAAAAAAAAGAGCCCC
>JACMPN010000032.1 GCA_014377495.1 Candidatus Sericytochromatia bacterium | reverse complement strand
GACCAGTGCGCCGGCGTCACGTGCCCTCGCTGTGGCCAAGCCGACCACGTCGCAAAAGACCCTGCTCGATCAGTTCGGCCGTGATGAACGTCGCCCCGTGGCGTTGAAAAAAGACCCCTTTGGCCATGGCGTACTCTCGCCGACCCTGAGCAAGACGGAAACGGCTCTGCTCAAGGCGCTGGATGCCGACCGGCGTTCCGTCGAGGAAAACGCCAGCAAATCCCTGCCCGGCGGGCTCCGCCTGCGAGCGGCGCAGCACTTCAAGTTTTTCTTCCCGTCCCAGCAGGTCGCACCCCGGATCGTGCCGCTCTATCAGGTCTCGACCAAGTCCCTGATCGGTTTCCGGGCGGAAGTCGAAATGACCGGCAGTAACCCCGAAGAGGGACACGACCTCTACTTCGCCTACTATGACCGGAACGGTAAATTGCTCGCCGCCAACGGCTAAAAGGCAGCATGAAAAGGCCTTTGCTACGCCCGTCTGATGGTCCTGATTCCCAGTTTGCCGGGGCGTAGTGCGTCGATCCGGTCCGGGGCCATGATGGCGGCCGGCAACGGCAACGTTTATGGTGGGCTGCAAGCTCCGAACCACGCCGTCACGCTTGGCGGCAAGGGCGAATTTTCGGCCCCGTCGTCGCCAACACGTTCCAGTGCAACGACAGCAACTCGATCGTCCATTACGACGATGCCGTGCGTCGGGCGTTCTCCGCCGTGACGACCCAAACCCATCCCTCGGAATGGCGGACTCTGGCGATCACCGTGCCCGCCAAGACCAACTGGGAGCGATCTCCCGATGGGAAGCTGCCCCCCGGCCGTTTGGGGTATGCTGAAATCGAGGTGACCGATGCCAGATCTTCCGGAGCGACGGGCGAACGTTTCGCAGGCGTATGACGGTTTGGCGCGTTTGTTGCCGGGCGTTCAAAACGTCGGTGACAGCTGGGACGAAAAAGACCTGTACTGGGTCATGGAACAGGCGACCCAGATCTCGCAGGCCGTGCATCCCGAGTTTCTCTGCCGCTCCGGCTGCACCACCTGCTGCCGTGGCGACAGCATCCCCATCGTTTCGTCGATCGAATGGCGCCGGCTCTACCCCCACATCTATGGCCTCCCCGAAGGGATGCGCCGCCTGATCGTCAGGCAGGCCCGGGAGATCTGGGGCCCCATCCTGCACATGCTCCTGAAGGGCAAAGCCGGCTATGAGGACGATGGGCGGCTCCGCATCGTGCCCAAAGAGCTGGAAGCCACTGTCCATTGCCCGCTGTTGGCGTATGGCAAATGCAGCGTTTACCTCGCCCGACCCTTTCAATGCCGGTCCTTCGGCAACTTTGCCCAGTCCAAAAAGGGGGACATGTCGCTATATATGTGCAGCCAGGCCTCGCAGCACATCGAAGAGACGTTTCCGGCAGATACGGCCCTGCCGGTCCTCAATCCCTACATCATGACGCTCGTGGCACTGGAAGGGGCCAATCCCGTGGTGGCCATGCTGCCGCTGTGGATCGCTGCCCACATCGAGGGCCCCGATTTCAGCCAGACCTGCACCCTGGAGCCGGACTTCGAAGCCGTCGTCAAACGCTTTCAGGCGACTCCGGGCACCCCGAGCAAGCACTGAGGCGCGATCGGTCGCCCCCCAGGGTCCCGACCGCACCGACGAGAAAAAGCGCCGCTTGATGCGGCGCCTTTTTGCTGAATGGCCTGAGAGACCATCTCAATCAATTGATCGGTCGCCTGGCACCGCATGGCTGCGCCAGGACTGCGTTACAGTGTCTCACCGGACTACCGCGTACGCTTTGTCACTGTGCCTTGCCTGGCATTGCCCTACGGCGCCAGGCTCGGTCTCGTTGATTGGGACAGTCTCTTAGTCGTCGAGTGGTGTGGTGTCGTCCTGCGGGGCGGTTCTGAGCTCTTTTTCGGCCTCCGCCAGCGTCAGCTTGCCTTCCATGACCCGCTCCCAGACCCCGGCGGCAAACCGCTGCCAGCCTGACAAGGCGAGGACCGGCTCCGCCCGCTGCTGGAAGTCCTGTGCGAGCTCGCCCGCCAGACGGGTGATCGTCGGACCATCGTTGAACTTCAGGGACACTTCCCGGTTTTGACCCCAGGCCCGGGTGGTGAAGTTCGCCGAACCGATGAACCCGGTCGAACCGTCGATGACGGCTGTCTTGGCGTGCAGCATCTCCCACTGTTGGCGCGGCTTGTACCAGCTGATGGCGATCCCGGCGTCCAGCAATTTGCGGACGGCCAGCCAGTTCGGGGCACCCTTCAGGGGCAGCTTTTCCAGCAACGGCGACACGTGCTTGCCAAGATTCGTCTTGTCGAGCAGAACCCGCACCGTGACGCCCCGCTTGTGGGCGTCGGTCAGGGCCTTGATGCCCTCCGGATGGTCCATCAGCAGCATCTCGATGTCGATGCTCCGGCTGGCCGCGTTCAGGGCCGAGAGCCACATCGGCTTGATGGTCTGCTTGGTGGGCGTGGTCTCGCCCAGCGCCCAGTCGTTCTGTTCCTGCTTGGGCTTGGGCGGCGGCGGATTGGCACCGGAAAAGTCCCAGTCGCCCTGCATCACGTCGCCGATGTGGGCGGCGAGCCCGCCGTGCACCCGGACCATGTAGTCGCGGTTGATCATCTCGGAGTCGAGGAAGTTCATGCCGCCCATCATCGCCACTTCGCCGTCGGCGACGAGCAGTTTGGCGTGCGTGATCGCCGCGGCCTTGAGCCAGGGCTTCGGGGCGGGCAACAGCTTGACGGGGTAGGTGCGGATCTCCAGCCCTTTGGCCCGCAGCGACTCGATCACGGGCTTGATCTGGGCCATGACCTTCGGTGTCTGCCCGTAGGCCGGGTCGACGATCAGCTGGACGTTAACGCCGGCGGCCTTTTTAGCCAGCAGCTTGTCGCCGATCTGGCGGCCCAAATCCCCGCCAAAGAGGAAAAACGTCATCTGGATGGATTTTTTGGCGTTGTCGATCAGGTCGAAGGCGGCCGGAAAGATCTCCTTGCCGTCGACCATCAGCTCCATCGCCGCATCGGTGGCACTCACCCGGCTCATCGGGCCGTTCAGGAGCGGCCGGAGGACCGGTGAAAACGTCGGTGCCGCACACCCGGCCGCCAGCAATAGTGACGCTAAAACCATCCGACTACGCATGGGCACCTCACAACCGATTGGGTGTCAGCTTCTTCACCGACCCACCGTTCTATTATAAAGGTTAAGTTAAGAATTGGGCAAGGAAAGAATAATAGCGCCGGGCATCAGGGCCGATCGGCGGCAACCCGCCCAGTGTCAGCGACTGCGTCCGGAGACGGCGCTCGTCGCCGCCTTCCAACCGCTCTGCAGTTTGGTGACCCCGGCCCTGGTGGTGCCGGCGACCCATTTGCTGGCATCGTAGGCTTTCGCCCCGACGCCGATCCCCCAGGTGGCGACTGAGCCCCCGAGGTCCACGACCAACGAGCCGTTGTACGGCGGCAGTTTGATATCGGCGGCCGGCTTCAGGGTGCCGACGGCGGTACTGACCATGCCTTTGATCGGTGCGACGGCGATCATCACCCGACTGTATGGGATCGGCACGCCCGCAACGTGCAGATTGGTCCAGCGGCGCAGCATCTCGGCCTCGTCGATGAACCAGGCGTGGCCGGACGGATCGGTGAGTTTCCATTCCTTTTTGCCGTCCTGCTGCCGGCTGCCCGAGACGACGACGTAGTGCAGGCCATCGCCTTTGGGGGCATCCCAGTCATAGAGGATGATCGGCGGCACGCCCTGGGCGAGCGAGCGGTCCAGGTCGGCGGTGGTGGCTTCGTTGCGCAGGGTGGCGCCGAAACCCTTCCGTTGGGCGTAGAGGACCAGATCGATCGGGGCTGTGAATGAATCGATCTTGTTGTCTTTGCTGGTGGGCCGGATCGCCGCATCGATGTGCTTGACGTCGGCGATCTGAGGTGCGGCTTTGAAGTACGTCAGGACCATCGACAGGGACGTCGTGCCGCAGGCATTGCCCGTCTGTTCCTGCACGGGTACCGGGAGGGACAGCCCGTCACGGATCGACGAGGCCACGGCCACCACCGTCCCTGTGGCGGGACGCATTTTCAGCGTATCTTTTGCGAGACTCTTGGCCCGGAGCGGATCATCGCCGGACTGTGGCACGGAAAGCGAATGGATGAAGGTCGTCGGTTTGATGGGCGCCTGGGCCGATGGACGCGGCGTGCGATCCAGCGGTTTCAATCCATCCGGCATCGTTCCGCCCCTTCTGTCGCTGTCGCACGCAGGGGTTATCGTCCGGCGGGCCCGGCCTCACGGTTAAACCGGTCTTATCTTTGGCGTAAACTTGGCCACCGAGATTCGGCTCAGGCGGGACGCGGGTCACCCAGACCGAAGACCAAATCGATGGTGCGGGCGAGCATCCGCTCCACCTTATGGGCTTGGCCGTCCCCGTCGAAATCGAAGCGGCGCAACGGTCCTTCAGCGGACCAAGTCTCGCCATAGTTGGGCTGATGCTGCTTGATGGCATGGATGGCCTGGGCCATCGGCGAACCCGTCACCCAACCGGTCGGCAGCCGTATCGCCCCGTTCGTCGGCACCTGCCAATCATGGCCCAGGAGCAGATGTTGCCAGTTCCAGGCATCGAGACCCCGGGCGGTGGCGATCGTTTGGGCTGCCTTCAGGGCGCCGACACCGGCGCTGTAGGTGAACTCGATCAGAGGACCGATGTCCCGCCAGGAATCAGCGCCGGCATAACCCGATTTTTTGACGAGACGGTCGTGCTGCTGCCGCAGTTGCCTGGCCCCGATGGCAATATTGTTGGCGAGATCGAAGGCGTTGTTGCAGGCATTCGCCGGTCCGCCGGCAATTTCGTCCGGATAGGCGGAGATTTCCACCTGCAGCAGCCCCACAGCGGCCGTGTCCTTGACGCTGCCGTCTTTTTCCCAATGTTGCCCGCCGCTCTCCCGGTCAGCCATGCGCTCCAGCCAATGGGCCGGCACGCCGTACAGGACGCTGGCCTGACGGAGCATCGCCGAGATCACGGCAGGGTCGCGGATGATCTGGCCCCGGGTATATCCGGCCGCCGTCGCCACCGTGGCGATGGCGTCACCCGCCGCATGCCAGTCGGGGATAGCCGCCTGACCGGTCCGCAGATCGGGGGCCTTGGCGCCCATCAGACCAAGCGTGTGCAGGCGGGCCGCAAAGCGGGGAGCGACGACAGCACCGGGGGGCAGGGTCAGGGAGTCGGCCGTCCACGACTGGATCGGTGCCCGGGACGGGCGCGTCACGGCCGGGGCCTTGACGCGCAACGCGCCCTGGCCGATGAGCCGGTCGATGAAACGGATGGGCACGGCGAACCTCACTGGCCCTCCTTGTCGCCGAAACGGGACGAAGCTTACGTGGCCGCAAGGGCACTGCGTGGGTCTATACTCGTCAGTATGAGCGTTGCTGCCCCACGCCATTTGCTGATCGAAGCCTGTGAACCGCTCTTGCAGCCGGCCCGCAGTCGCTGTGACCTGTTTCGGCAGGGTTGCCGGACCGCCGGCCTGCGCGACTATCCGGACAAGGCGATGATGCCCGGTTTTTTAGCTGCTGACGCCCGCTTTGGTGGGCTGCCCCGTCCTTTGCCCACCCGGGATGACGAGATCGGCTTTTGGACTGGCTATTACGGCGAGGTTTTGGCGACGATGGGCCAGACGATCGCGCCCGACGGCTTGCGCAAGCTCGTCCTGGGCCTCCTCAGTCATCAGAGCGTCGTCATTGCGCCCGTGCTGCCACCAAGGATTGATGCGGTCCGGCGGGCTGGCGGCCGGGTGATCCTCGTGGCCGACTGGTACGCCAGCTTTCGGCAGACTTTGATCAACAGCGGGTTGCTCGGGCTGTTCCCCGAGATATTCCTCGCCGGCCAGCAGGGCGTCTATCTCGAAGACCAGAACGGCGTGATGGTCATGCTGCGGACGTTGGGGCTGCGCCCCGAGACGTCCGTGTTTTTGGGGGCGCCCCGGGCCGCGATGGCCGAGGTCGGCCTCGTCTGCTACACCAGCGAGCAGCTAGACGACCTGCCCATGGCGGTCTGAGTCCGGACTTGGACGACTGGCTTTGTCGAGCCGGTCCCGCAGGCCGGCCCAGGCCGGATCTGCCGGGGGGCTCTCCACCCAGATCGCCGCCACACCGGCATCTTCCAGGGTATGCAGGGCCGCGTAGAACCCCGCCGCAGCACCCCCGGGTGTCTCGGGCAGGCGGATCACCCGCCAACCCTCAGGTGCCGGCAGCCGCATCCCGAGGGTAATCAGACCCGCCGTGCCGGCCGGGACCGGCTGATGGGGGGCTTCGCCAGGTGCGAAACGCCATGTCGGCATCCGGGGGGCATAGTGTACGGTCATCAGGCCGGGCGACGGGCGGCCGGTCTCGCCTTCCGGGGCCTCGGTGCGCAGGCGGACCGGGCCGATCACGGCCTCCAGCGCTTCCCGGCTGATCGATCCCGGTCGCAACAGGACGGGCACTGCTTCGGCCAGGGACAACACCGTCGACTCCAGGCCGACGTTGGTGGTCCCGCCATCCAGGATCATCCCGATGCGACCCATCAGGCCTTTGGCCACGTGGGCCGCCGCTGTCGGCGATATCGCCGTGGACCGGTTCGCGCTCGGGGCGGCGATCGGGGCACCCAATGCGGCGATCAGGGCCCGGGCCACGGGATGGGAGGGTGCCCGCAAAGCGACGGACGGCAGGCCCGCTGTGATCGCGTCGGGCACCCCATTGGCCTTGGGCAGGACGAGGGTCAGGGGGCCGGGCCAAAAAGTGCGTACCAAAACGTCGGCGGTTTCCGGCCACGCCGACGTGAGCGGGCGGGCCATGTCGGCATCCAGGACGTGCACGATGAGTGGATTGAAGCTCGGTCGCCCCTTGGCCCGAAAAATCCCCGCCACGGCAATGGGATCCAGGGCGGCGGCGCCCAGGCCGTAGACGGTCTCGGTCGGAAATGCGACAAGGCCGCCAGCCCGCAAGACTGCTGCGGCACGGTCGATGAGGTCCGGCTCCGGGGAATCGGGACTGACGGTCAGATACTCGGTGCGCAAACGGGACTCCGGCGATTACGAACCCGCCAGCCAGGGCGCGGCCACGACGCCGGCGATGCTGACGATCTCGTACCGATGCTTCGCTTCATCGTAATGCGCATAGACGGCGTTGCCACCGGGATAGACGGTGACCGCCATCGGCCGGACGACGTTTTCGGCCAGGATCGACCATTCACCGTTGCGATCGAGCCAACCCAACTCGCCGACCAGGATGTTTTCCTTGTCGGGTGCCGCCGTGGCGACGAGCAGGCGACCCTTGTCGTCTGCAGCCAGGCTGGTGAGCGGGTGCTGGAACTGGTACTCGTCGACCTGCTTGCCCTTGCGGTCGAGTTGCAGCAGACGGCACTTTGTGCCCTCATGGACGCTGACGAAGATCTCGTCTTTGGCCGTGACGGTGATCTGCTCCGGTGCCCAGGTGGCGTGCTTCCAGAGCGTCTGGCGCGTGCCGTCGGCTTTGATCTCGATAATCTCCCGGCTGAGGGGCAGCGTGACGAAGAGCGACTCGTCACTGGCGACGGCCAGGCCCTTCGGCGAGGTCAGGCCGGTGACGGTGCGTTTGATCTCGCGGGTCGTCATCTTGACGATCGACCCGTCCTTTTGACAGGCGACATACACGGCGCCCGAGCGGCTGACTGTCACGGCGGAGGGATCCGGCAGGTTGTCGGCTTTTTCCAGGGCCTCACCCCGGCTGGTCACGGCCATCAGGCTGCCACCCGACGCATTGGCCACGAGCAGATTGCCGGCCAGGTCAAAGGCCATCGAGGAAGGGCGACCGATGTCCACCTTCGGCAGGGTGACGGCAGCTACCGGCCCAGCCGCCTGCACGGGGCGGGCAAAACCGGGCATCATGGTGTAGTTCAGGCTGCCAAAGCGGTTACCGCAACCGGTCAGCAACACCAACGTCATGCCGTATCCCATCAACTGTGCGAGGCGCATCGTCTCGGGGTCCTGTTCTGCTCGGGTCGCATGTCGAGGCTCTGAGAAAGCCGTGTTTTAACCTAGGCTTATCTTTTGCTTATCTAGATCTTACACCATGAGTCAATCCCCGTCCATTCCGGCGGTGAGGGGCGATCCCCACTGGGGATCGGCAAGGTTTAGGCGATAGCCGAGAACTGGGTCGCCCTGGCCAAGCCCAAGGCGGGACGAGGGGACAGGTGGTCCCGGGGCTGCGCCACCCTCGTTTGCCGGGCACTTCCTGTGGGTTTAAGACAAGATGTGAGCCGGTTGGACGGATAACCTGGCAGGCATATGAACTTGTGGAGACGATCACGATGGCTCTTGAACTGCGGACCGATATCCAGATCCCCCAGACCGCGGTCGTCAAGCAGGCTCCAACCACCAAACAGGAAGAAGTCAGGCAGCCCGCCGAACAGGCTGCCGTGGACAAAGACACAACGAGCCTGACTCCGCAGAGCCCCAAACCCGTGAATGCGCTCAACTTCCAAAGCGCCAAGAAGTCTAATCCGATCGATTTTGCTGCCTTTTTCAACGGGCTCTCGGGTGGTGACAAGATGGGCATCGATGGCGGCACCTTCATCGGTGGCGACGGCGCCATCACCGAGATGACGAGTGACAGTGTCAAAATGACGTTGCATCTCGATCTACCGTGGCCCGTCAAGGACAAGGACTTGAACATCGAGGTCAAGCGTCAGCCCGACGGCAGCTACAAGATGCTCTCGCCCAAGCAGTGGGACTTGGATATCACGGTCAAGGGCAACACGATGACCATGAGCAATCGAGCCAACGCCGGCGAGAGTTTCGCGATCACCAACGTCAAACCCGGCGAACTCAAGGTTAAGACCCATGGCTTGGGCTACGACAAGACGACCCTGGAAGTCGCCAAGAAGTAACCGTCACTGTTGCTTGGCAAAATGGACCGGTCCGAGCCGGTCCATTTTGCTGTCTGGCCAAAGAGGAACGCCGTCTCTCAGCGTTGCAGCGACCTCGTCACGGGCCCTCACCCAAGCGCCGGATTAATCTTTGGCAAACGGACGACCGGACGGCAACCCGGCCCAGGGCGTCACCTCGTCGGTGAGGAATAGGGATTGCCCGGTGAAGTTCAGGGCTGTGAAAAAGAACGATGGCGAGAGCTTGCGAAAGCTCTGGATGATCCAGATGTCCCGGCGATCCAGGCTGAGGCTGAAGGGCAGGCGCTCGATGACCGCCCGATCGCTCAGTTGTTGCACCGTGGCATCGGCAAAGAGAGTCCGCACGCTGGGCAGCACACTTTCCGCCATGGCCGTGACGTCCTTGTCCCGTCCCAACTCCCGGTTGGCCCAGACCATCAACAGGGCCGCCGGCATGTCGACGGCGTCTTTGGCCACCTGACTCCGGTAATCCTCCAAGACGGTCTGTGGGCGGTGGGCCAGCAGGTCCAGGTAGCTGCGGGCATGATGGAGGCGGGAGTCCAGGTGAGTCATCGTCCGCTCGGACACGCTCGTCGGCAGTTCCTGCACGGCCAGATCAAAGCTCCCCCGGGCAGCTGTCTCATGACCGGCTGCCAACTGGATCCGACCCAGGCGGTAATGCAGTTCGCTTTCATGTGGGGCCAGCGTCAACCAATAGCGAACGATCCCTTCTGCCGCCGCATATACCTCCGCCTTCACGGACTGGCCGGGCGGTTCGATCAGGAAGCTGCTGTACAGGAGGACCGGGGCGCAGGCGACTGCACGGGCGAGGGCCGGCACGGCCAAGGTGGGCTCCTGGTTCGCAAAGCGGGCCATGCCGAGCAGATAGTGGGGCGCACCGGAGAACGGTACCAACGCGGCAGCCCGCTCCAATGGCTGGATGGCCGCCTGCGGGCGGTTGAGCTGGACGGCAATCACCCCTTCCTTGAGCAGGCTGGTTTCCAGGATGGCCTGTGCGTTCAGGGCATGGAAGTCCTCGAACGCCCGGTTCAGATAGTCCACGTGTACCCCGCCCCGGGTCGCCTCGCTATGCAGGACGCTGCCCCGCGCCAGACGGTAAAAGAGCGTCGTGGGGGCGTACTGGAAGGCCCGATCCCAGAGGGCCACGGTTTCCGCCGGCCGATTCTGCGCCAGGGCGATGCGCCCGGCGTCATACAGGTAATGGGCCTGGACGGCAGGCAGCCACATCCGGACGGCGGCGAAGAACAGCGGCAGGGCCAGAAATCCCGCCCCGATCCGCCAGGCCGGATGCGTCAGCCGGAGCGGACCGGCCACGGCCCCGAGCAGGGCGATGAGAAGCACGGCCGTCAAGGACAGGGAGGGCACTTGCCAATGGAAATCCGCCTGCAGGCAGGCAAGGTAACCAAGGAACCCCAGACCGATGCCCGTCGCCAGCCCGCGCAGGGGCTGATCGGCCACCTTGGCGGCCTGCCACAGCATCACGGCCAGGAGGATGATCCCGGCCAGGAGCAGGGCCAGTAGGGTGATGCCACCTTCAAAGGCGGCATGCACGAAGGTGTTGTGCAACTGGGGAATGGCGATGTCGCCAAAGCGGGGATCCTGTATCTGATACGGCAGGAACTGGGTGGGCACCGAGCCCAGACCGTGTCCCAGCCAGGGCCGATCCAGAAAGCCATGCCACCCGCCGAGCCACATCTCCAGCCGTTGGGCAGTCGAAATCTCGGTCACCTGCTCGCCCCGCGCAAGTTGACCGACGGCTATGGCCAGGGTGGACAGGCGGGCCGTCAATGTCGCAAACCGGGTGGCGAGGAGTCCGACGCCCCCGACCAACGTCAGTCCGCCGAGGGCGAGCAGCCAACGCGGGGCCCGGCGGCACGTGGCCAGGACGAGGGGGCGTTCGATCCAGGCCCAGGCGAGGACTTGCAGGCCCATCGCCACCAGCGCCGAGCGGGAACCGCAGCGGATGACGGACCACATCGCCCACGCCGTCAGCGCCCCCCAGCCCCAGCGGGCCTGCCGGTTCACACCCTGGCGGGCCAAAACGGCGGCAATCGGCCAGGTCAGACAGAGATAGCTGCCGAAGAAATTCCAATGGCCCACGGGCCAGACCAGGTACTCGGCCATCGGCTCGACGACGATGCCCCAGAAACTGGCAAAGGTCGTGTGGATCGTATACGTCGCCACGAGCATCGCCGCCAGGCCGGCCGCCAGGAACCGGGCTCCGTGCCAGGGGAAGCGCGTGAAGGCCTGCAGGGCTCCATAGCCGATCCAGGCGTAGAGCAGACACTGGGTCATGGCCAGCCAGGAACGCATGCCGTCCGGCGCACCGATGCTGATCAGGGCCATCCCGGCAAAGCTGGTCAGAATCCACAGGTCCAGGCCTTTGCCAAAGCCCTGCAGGTCCCCTTCCGTGAAGACCAGCCAGCCGCCACCTGCCGCGATGGCCAATGTCCCGAAGCCGACCCAGCCGGCATACGCCGACCACTGCAACTGGGCGTAGTAGGTGCCGACGCTGAGCATGACGGCACTACAGGCGATGAAGGCGAGCAGCCAGGCCCACGGGATCCGCCGCCACCAAGGGACGGTATCGTGGGTGGCGGGCTGGGGACGGGCCAGGTAACGGTTACGCATGGTCACGGCTGCCGATCACAAGTATCTGGCTCCAGCAACGAGACCGAGCCTTGCCGTGTGATGTCAGGCGACCGATCGTTGCTGGAGCTGGATGCTGAAGGAGAGACGTTCCAAGTGTACCGGCAGGGCCGGAAGCACGGACGGCCAGGCTGGTCCCGTGCCTGCGTCCGCGCCCGACGAGAGCGGTTCCACTCGTGCTGTCGGGCCGCTTTATCGCGGTGACAATCCGCTTTAAAGTAAAGGGGGAGGTGGACGATCCATCAGTCAGACCTCCAGACCAGTTGGTATGAATCATGACTTTGCAGACCATCGTCGTTGTCCACGACTTTGCCCACGTCAACGGCGGTGCCGCCCAGGTGGCCGTATCCGGCGCCATCGGGCTGGCGGAGCGTGGCCTGCGGGTGATCTTTTTCGCCGCTGCCGGCCCCGTGGATCCCCGCCTGACCGATGCCGGCATCACCGTCCACTGTCTCGACCAGTCGAGCCTGCTGGACAATGCCAATCGGCTACAGGCCGCCTGGCAGGGCATCTGGAACGTCGCAGCGGCAAAGGCCCTCCAAGCAGTGCTGCGTTCCCTGGATCCCCGCAGCACGGTCGTGCTCCTGCACAGCTGGTCCCGGGCCCTATCCGCCAGCATCGTGCCGACGATCCGGGAGGGGGGCTTTCGCCTCGCCTGCACCCTGCACGATTATTTCATCGCCTGTCCGAACGGGGGCTTTTACGATTTTCCGGCCGGGATTCCCTGTGAACGCACGCCCCTGTCCCTGAGCTGCATCACCTGCAACTGCGATGCCCGCCGGTACACGCACAAGCTCTGGCGCGTCGCCCGACATGCCGTCCAGCGCCGATGGGGTGAGATCCCGACGGGAATCGACACGGTGATCGCCGTATCGCAATTCAGCCTCGATCGTCTCGCCGCCTACCTCCCCCACCACGCCCAAGTCCGCCTGGTCGGCAATCCGATCGACGTGGACCGGACCCCGGCGGTGGCAGCCGCAACGAACCGGCCCTTCGTAATGATCGGCCGGCTGGCTCCGGAAAAGGGCGCCCTGCTGCTGGCCGAGGCTGCTGGCCAGACGGGGTTGCCGGTGACGTTTATCGGCGAGGGACCCGATGAGGCGGCGCTTCGCCATCTCTGTCCCGAGGCGACTTTTTCGGATGGTTGGGCAAGCCGCGACCAGGTGTTGTCCGCCCTCGGCGGCGCCCGGGCCCTCGTCTTTCCGTCCCGGCTATACGAGGTCCAGGGTCTGACCGTACTGGAGGCTGCCGCCCGAGGCATCCCGTCCGTGGTGTCGGATGGCTGTGCGGCCCGTGATCAGGTCATCGACGGCCAGACGGGGCTCTGGTTCCGGGCCGGTGATGTGGACGATCTGGCTGCGAAGATGAGGCTGCTGACCGACGATGCGCTGGTCGAGCGTCTGGGCCGGGCCGCCTATCAGGGCTACTGGTCCGAGCCCTGGACGATGGCCCGGCATATCGACCGGCTGACCGAGGTGCTGACCGACATGCTGGTTGGAAAGGTCAGGCGTTAGCGGTGCCTGGAGACGGAGCGTCGCCGCTCTCGTAGTAGACGGTATCGGTGTTCACCTCCCAGAGGTCGTGACCTTCGCCGGCCAGATTGCGGGCAGCCAGATAGCCCATCAGGATCGAATGGTCCTGATTGTTGTACTTGTACGTGCCATAGCGGCCGATTTCCTGCAGATTGGCAAACCCACGCAGGTAGGCGATCAGGACGTCCAGGTGTTCGCGATACCCGACCTGATAGACCGGATAGGTGCGGGGCAAACGCACGATGAAGCCGTCGACGATGTCTTCGGGCCGGCAAAGCCCAGTCTGGGCCAGTTCCCGGGTGGCCAGCCCCACCATCTCCGCTTCGGGCGCCTGCCAGATGGCGTCTTCGGCAAAGCACCAGTATTCGACACAGAGCACCGTTTGCGCCGAGTCCCCGTAGAGATCCGGGCTCCAGTTGCGGAAGTTCGTCACCCGGCCCATAGCCACGTCCGGGGCATGGATGTAGAGCCAGTTGTCGGGGAACAGGTCGGGGCGGTCGACGACGATGTAGACGAGGATCGTGTTACGGAAACGCAGGGCCTGGCTGGCGGCGATGACGGCCGGTGGGGCCGGCGGGTCGAGGCGCTGCACGAGGAGCGTCAGCGGGATGCTGGCGACATAGGCATCGGCTTCCTGCCGGCTCACCGTGCCGTCCGGCGCCCGTACGTCAATGCCGGTGATGCGGTTCCCGGCGTGGTAAAGCGTGACGACTTCATGGTTCAGGGCCACGGTCTGACCCGTTTTCGTCAAACGGTCGCGGATGCGCTCGTAGGCCATGCCGGTGCCCAGGCGGGGGTAGGTGAACGCATCGACGAGCGTCTTCAGGCCGGTGCCGCCGCCGCAGGCGTTGATGACCGCTTTCCAGAGCGATAGGCCCTGGATCCGCTGGCTGGCCCATTCGGCGGCGATTTCCCCGCAGGGGATGCCCCAGACTTTTTCCGTATAGGATTGGAAGAAGCGCCGGTAGAGTTGGCGCCCGAACCGGTTCGACACCCATTCCTCAAAGGTGTCCTCGCGGGGGAAGGGGGCGACCTTGCTGTACAGATAGCTACCGACAGCCACCAGGCTGGCCCAGACGCCCAGGTTCATCAGGGCGTTGAAGGGGCGCAGCGGGTAAAAGAAAAACCGGCGGTTGTAGTAGATGCGGGTCAGGCGGGGCACGACGCGCAGATCGGGGCCGAGGATCTCCTGCCAGATGCGGTTGACGACCGGGTCTAGGGCGTAAAAGCGGTGCGGCCCGAGATCGAGGCGGAACGGGCCGTGCTGGATGGTTTTGGCCAGTCCGCCGACCTGTTTGTCCTTGTCGAACACGGTCACGGCGTGCCCGAGTTTGTCCAACTCGTAGGCGCAGCTCATGCCGGCCGGACCGGCACCGAGGACGATGACCCGCAAGGACGTCCTCCTGTTCAAATTTTGCCTGGTCCCTACCCGCATAGACGCGGAATTCGGGAGGCAGACGATTGATTGTCACAGCATACCGGAAGCACCGTAGGGTGGTTTCCGGGGCCTCAGAGTGGTCTGAATGCGGGACGGTTCCTGACGACAGCGCCTCATGGCGCTTAGGAAGGGTTCGGCTCGCAGGCAGGCCGCTATGTGGCCCCCGAAACCACCCTACTCC
Organism: Candidatus Sericytochromatia bacterium; assembly: GCA_014377495.1. Classification (GTDB taxonomy): domain Bacteria; phylum Cyanobacteriota; class Sericytochromatia; order JACMPN01; family JACMPN01; genus JACMPN01. Next base: position 9,461 of record JACMPN010000032.1, on the reverse strand, counting down.
AGGAATTGCGGCACGCTGACCACCACGACCCGGCGCCGACAGAATAGCAATGCTCACTTGATCGCAAAGGCCGTCTGGTTGTGCAGGGCGTTTTCCCACCAGCGCGAGGTGACGAACTCGGGCAGGACGACGGTGACCATCTTTTCCGGATTTGTCTGCAATTGTCGGATGTAGGTGATCAACGGATCCGTGATCGACCGGTAGGGCGACTCGAGGACGACGAGCGGGATGCCCTGTCCCCACTGGCCCCAGATCTCCGCCATGCGCAGGGCATTGTCGCCGTTGACGTCGATGTAAACGGCCCGGACGTCGGGTCCGATCGTCTTCACGTACCGTAGGGCCCCGACCACGCCACGGTGGACGTTGGCCACGAGGATCAGCACCGTATTGTCGACGGTCTTTGCCGCTTCGGCGACAGCCGAGACACCGGCAAGCGAGAGCTGGCTGTTCGTGCGGATGTAGTGCTCGTGGATCTTCATGAACAGGTAGACGAAGCAGGGGATGAGGGCGACGACGATCCAGGCGCCATCGGCAAACTTGGTTGTGCCGATGATCAGGCAGACGACCCCTGTGGCGATCGCCCCGATGACATTGACGCCCATTTTCCACCGCCAGCCCGGCGAGCGCTCCCGATACCAGCGCCGGACCATGCCGGACTGGGACAGGGTGAAGGACAAAAAGACACCGACGGCATACAGCGGGATCAGGGCGTGGGTGTCGCCCTGGAAAGCGATGATCAGCACTGAGGCGAGCACGCCGAGCATGATGATCCCATTCGAAAAGACGAGACGGTCCCCCATGCTGCCGAGCTGACGGGGCAAAAAGCCGTCCCGGGCGATGAAGGAGCTGAGCCGGGGAAAATCGGCGTAGGAGGTGTTGGCGGCCAGGACCAAAATCATCATCGTTGCGAATTGGGTGGCATAGAACATCACGCCGCCGCCAAAGACGGCGTGGCTGATTTGGGCGAGGACCGTCTGCCCTTCTTTGATGCCGATGCCCATGGCATGGGCCAGAAAAGTAATCCCGATGAACATCGTCGCCAAAATGCAGACGAGCCAGGTCAGGGTGGTGGCGGCGTTGCGGCTCTCGGGCTTCTGGAAGGTCGGGATGCCGTCGCTGATCGCCTCGATCCCCGTCATCGCCGAACAGCCGGAGGCAAAGGCCTTCAGGATGACGAACCAGCCGAGATCGCCGACGGCCGGCGTCGCGGCATCCGTGACGATGTGCAGGGTGCCTGTGAACCACTGGTAGCCACCGGCGCCCAGCATCGTCAAAATCAGGAAAATGAAGCAGTAGGTCGGGATGGCGAAGACGGTCGCCGATTCTTTCAACCCCCTCAGGTTGATCACGGTCAGGCCGACAATGCAGAGGATGCAGTAAAGCTCGTTGTGGCCCTGCATGCCGGGGATGGCGGATGCCAGGTTGGCGATGCCGGCGGCAATGGACACGGCCACCGTGAGCACGTAGTCGATCATCAGCGAGGCGGCAGCGACGAGGCTGGGCAGGGTCCCGAGGTTGTCCCGGGCGACGATGTAGGATCCCCCGCCCTGCGGATAGGCGAAAATCGTCTGCCGGTAAGACATGCCGATGACCCCGAGCAGCAGGGTGATGGCGATGGCCACGGGCATCGAAAAGTTCGTCGCCCCGACGACGGTGACTGCCGACAGGACCAGGATAATCTCCTCGGTGGCGTAGGCCACGGAGGACAAGGCGTCCGAAGAGAGGACCGACAGGGCTTTGAGCTTGGTGAGTCGTTGATGGGCGAGAGCGGCAGTCGCCAGGGGACTGCCGAGGACGGCGCGCTTGAATACTTGGAGCATGATGAGGATCCTGAACGCAACCGCCGTTGCGGGCGACGTGCGTTTTATCAGTTGTGGGGAAAGCGTCGGACGACGGGCGATGGCGCCCTGTGCCTCTGCGGGGCCTACGAGCCGAAACGCCTATGGCTGATTATCATACGCCTTCCGATTCGGATCGTCACAAAAACCACCTGACCCGTCGGCTGTACAAATGCTGCCATTTCCACCCTCACAACACCGAATGCGAGCGCTGGCCAGGTCCTGGTCCAAGCTTGCTAGGCACGGTCACGGGTCAGTATGCTGGCGTTTCAACCGACGGGTCGGAGAGGGTCAGCAGCTCCTGAGAAGCGAGGCGAGATGCACATCGGCCGGGTGGTCAAATCCAACAGTCACACCGACTACGTCTGCCGGATCTACGATGCCGCCGACCGTGTCCCTGCGCCGCAGCCGGCGGATTTTCCATTTGCCGGTTTCGTCCGTGTCGGTGATGCCGTGGGCGTCATCTACCGCTCGGAATTGGTGAATCCGGATTATGGCTTCCAGGGACCCCGCCTGTCGGCCACCGAAGCGGTCCGCAGCATCATCACACCGGACCTGATCAACGAGCAGGCGACTCTCGTCGGCATCCTCCTGCTCGGCGAGGAGACCGGTGGGCAGATGCGCCAGGGCGTTCCCCGGCGGGTCGTCCCCGTCCATACGGAAGTGACGTCGCTGGATGATGGGGCCTTTCTCGCCTTTCACCACGGCCCGGCAGCGACGTTGCAGCTGAGCTACTACCCGTTGTTGCTGGCTCAGGCGGGCCCGATGGGCCACCCGCTGCTGCTGACGATTCTCGACCGGCTGGAAGGACTGGCCATACCAGAGGAGGCGGCGCTCGTGTCCGTCCTGCGGACGACGGTCAGCTGGCAAGCGACGTTGGCCTCGACATGACGACGTCGCCCCCCATCGGCCGGGTCAAAGGGCCCGGTGAAAAAGCGTACGAATACACGCTGATCACCGCGGACACGGTCCAGACCAAAATCGGCGAGTTCGTCTACTACGAAACAGCATTGGATGGTCATGTCGTCCCGATCCTGGGCAAAGTCATCCACCGCCGGCTCGTGCGGGGCCTGCCCGACGCCTTTCTCACCGATGCCCGGATCGCTCCCCAGGCGATCGCCGGGGTCATCGGATTGCACTCGCCGGATGCCCAGCTCTTCGAGGTCGTCGTCTCAATCACGGGCTTCTTCGATCCCCAACTGCGGGATTTCATCAACCCCCGGATCCCCCCGGCGCCCGGGACGGCCGTCTATCTGGCCCCGAACGCCATGCTCGTCGGCGTCCTCAACGCCCGCCTCCCCAAGAGCCGGGGCAGCGCCCACGTCGGTTCCTTGTTGTCCCGTCCCAGTGGCGACGTGCCGGTCGTCATCGACGTCAAGGCCATGGTCAGCACGCACCTGGCGATCCTGGCCAGCACCGGTGCCGGCAAGTCGTATACGGCAGGCGTCCTCATCGAAGAGCTGATGAAGCCGTATAACCGGGCGGCGGTGCTCATCGTCGACCCGCACGGCGAGTACCACACGCTGAAAGACACGCTGGAGAACCATCCGGACTTCCATGAGGGCAGCTATCGGCCCCAGGTGGCGATCTTTCACGAGGACAAAGTCAAGGTCCGCACCAGCACGCTGACCTACGGCGACCTGTGCTACCTGCTCCCCGATCTGTCGGAGAAAATGCGTTTTTACCTGAAGAAGGCGCACAGCGAAGTCAAAGACGCCGCCCGACGGCTCGGACGGGCCCACAGCTGGGGGGCGGCCGAACTGCTCAACGCCGTGGAAGGCCTGCAGGACGGCCGTGGCGAGGGCGACGACACTGGCAAGTCCAGCCGGGACGGCTTGCGCTGGCGCCTGAGCAGCAGCCTGGAAAACTCCTCGCTCTTCGACAGTCACCGCCATCTGGATCTGAATGAACTGTTCCAGCCCGGACGGGTCAGCGTCCTGCAGATCCACGAGCTGGATCAGCGTGACCAGCAGATCATGGTCAGCACCATCCTCCGCCGGGTGAACAAGGCCCGGATCGACACCCTGCGGGGCAACGTCCAGCCAGGCGACGAAAATCACCTCGACTACCCCGTTTTCGTCCTGATGGAGGAGGCCCACCGCTTTGCCCCGGCGAACGCCGAGGTGGCGACGACCCAGATCCTGAAGACGATTTTGGCCGAAGGGCGCAAATTCGGGGTGGGCATCGGCCTGATCACGCAGCGGCCGGGCAAGCTCGATGGCGACGTCCTGTCCCAGTGCATGACCCAGATGATCATGCGCATCGTGAATCCGATCGATCAGGGCAGCATCGCCGCCAGCGTCGAGTCGGCGGGCCGGGACCTCCTGGATGAGTTGCCGGCCCTGTCCAAAGGCCAGGTGATCATCGCCGGGGCAGCTGTGAACACCCCGGTGCTGGTGCGCGTGCGGGCCCGGCTCAGTCACCACGGCGGCGAGACGGTGGACGCCCCGGCGGCCTGGGCCGATTATTTCAGCATCGGCGCCGAGTCCGGTCGCGACCAGGCAGAAGCCCTGTTGGTCGATCCCTCCCAACCCCAGGCATACTTCGAAGGGTTCCCGGTCTAGGCATCGGGGCAGCAGGACTCCCGATCTAGGCATCGGTCAGCACGAGGATCTCCCACATGAGCGCATCGCCCCCCGCCGGAGAAAACGCTGAAGCCTGGCGCCAACGGATGTCCAACGATCCGACGGCCATCGTCGCCTTGGCGGACCACCTGCTGCGCACCTGCGGGCTGTCGATCCGCATGGGGAACGCGGTCGATCCCGCCGCCTTCTACGAGCTGCAATCCGGCCTGCGGCAGGTGCCACCGGGCAGCCCGGCAGATGCACCGTTGTTGCGGGCCCAGCAACTGCTCGACGGTGGGGCGATGGCCCTGTCCGGGATCATCAGCGGCAACAGGATCGCCCCGGCCGACATCGACCCGATGCTGGGCGAAATTGGCGCCGCCATGGACCGTGGCGACGAGTCCCTGGCCCGCAACATGGCCCCGCAGGTCCTGGCCTCACTCATTCAGACCGAGATCATTCCGGAACTGGTGAATCAGCCCGACAGCGGTGTGTTCAGCTGCTGGTTCGAGGCGGCGATGCGGATCCGCCAGGCTCGCTGGGGCTAGACCCCTGCCCGGCTCGAGAGGCAGGCACCGGTGTCTTGCTCTGCGCGCCTGGTGCAGGACACAAAAAAAGCCGTAGCCAGCCAGGGATTGCTGCACAATGACTGAAGCATCAAGCCTCCCCAATCGCGACCTGTTGGAGACGTCCCACGCATGAACAGCACACAACTGGCCCTGAGTGTCGCCTCACCTGCTGTTCCTGCGCCCGGCATTCCAGGGGGCATGGCCTGGACATCGCCAAAATGGGATTGGTTTGCCGTCGCCGAAGGGATCGGCAGTGAAGGCAAGGGCGATGCGGCCATGGCGGGCTTCATCGCCTCACTTGGTCAGGCAAATCAGGCCGACATCCCGCTCGTCAGCCGCATCGAAGATGCGCTCAACCAAGCCAATGAGCAGCTTTATCAGCTCAACAAACTCGATGCCTCGCTGAAGGGCGTCGGCTTTTCGGCGACTATCGGTGCCGTCCTCGACGGCAAGCTGCAGGTCTGGCACGTCGGAGCCACCAAGGCCTATCGACGCCGTGACGGCCAGCTGACACAACTGACGAACGACCACACGGTCGCCGGGCTGCTGGTGCAGCAAAACAAGCTCGCCGTCGAGCAAGCCGCCACGCATCCCGGACGGAATGCGATGCTGCGCTACGTGGGCAAGAGCGTCGTGCTCAACCTGCAGCATGACGAGCATGAGGTCGTGGCCGGCGACCGGTTTGTGTTTTGCAGCCAAAGTCTGGGCGCACGCATGACGCTTGAGGCGGTAGCGGTGCCCCTCAAAGCCGAGACTCATGAGCAACTAGCGCGGGATCTGGTCACCGCCGCCACCGACACGGACGGCAGCAAGCTTGCCGCCGTCATCGCTGATGCCGTGGTCGTGGAGTCGGTGGCGGGTCCTGCGCCGGCCACCGAAGCACAGGCGGCAGACAATCAGCGACTCGACATTTTCCTGGCGTTCAGCCAAAAAGCCGCCAGTTGCCAATCGATCGATCACCTGTTCGACCTGATCCTGCGCGATACGCTGAATCTCTGCCAAGTGGAACGCTCCCTGCTCTTGGAACGCTCGTCTGATGGGGAATTGCAGGTCAAAGCCAAACACGGCCTCAAGCCTCTCGGTGACACGCAGCTGTTTTCCAAGACGATTGCCAATGACGTGTTCGCCACGGGCAACGGCTTTTTCGCCGCCGACGTGATCGACGATCCGGGGGTCGATCTCAGCCGGTCGATTCAATCCCTCTCTTTGCGCAGTATCATCTGCCTGCCATTTCGCGCCGCGGGCAAGGTGATCGCCGTCCTTTACGCGGATCGGGCTGGGATGGTCGCCCAAGTGGTCCAGAAGGATTATGACCTGGTGGAGGCATTTCTGCTCTACGGGCAGCTGTTCTACGCCAACTTGAGCCTGATCGCCAGCCAACAGCAGAAAATCACGAATATGGAGCTGCTTGAGTCCTTAAATCTGGCTGTTGCCAGTCAAGTGGAGCCGGAGGCGATTTTTCATCATGTGCTGCAGACCTGCCTGGCGATTACCCAGGCCGACAAGGGTTATATCCTGGTTGGCGCCGACTCCCAGGCCCGGGTCAGCATCGACCTGGCAGGCAATACCGTTGCGCCGGGGCCCATCGATACTGCGGTGTTGACCCTCGTCCGAGCCAATGGCAAAGCGGTGATGTCCCATGTGTCGACTGTCGGCACCGAAGCCGGTGAGCCGTGCACCCTGATCGTCGTACCGCTGGTCGTCCGCAAACGCCTTCACGGTGTCGTCTACCTGAAGTTCGACTCCACCAAGCACAACGTCTCCAACGACGACTTCCGTTTCGTGCAACAGATCGCCCAGCATGCGGGCGTGCACCTGGAGTCGGCTGCAGTGTTCGATGAGTTGCAGCGGTTCAGCAGCGAAGTCGAAGCGGAGCTGGTCCAAGTGGCCGGCGCCAATCAGCATGTGGATATCAGCGACAAGGGCACCTTGACCACGACCCTCGGTGTGGCCGCCGTACTCCGCCAACTGCACAAGGAGGGTCAGAGTGGCACTCTCAGTCTGAAAGGCAGGCTGGGCCAGGGTCAGGTGACGGTCCGCCAGGGCACCATCGTCCAGGCCAACTCCCAGACATGGGGACTGGCGAACCACGAGGCCCTCGGCGAGTTGTTCAGCTGGTTGGAGGGCGAATGGACCTGGGATACCAGCGTCGTCTCGGACCAGCGTGATATGGAGCGGCTGGACACCCTTTTCGTCAGCGAGCTGCGTGCCGCCCAGACCTGGCAATCCATCCACGGTCAGATCGGCGCCACGGCCATCCCACGCCGGGCCGCCGGCAGCGAGACCGGACTGAGCGCCGAAGAACGCCTCCTCAATGGCCTCGTCGACGATAAGCGCCAGGTCCTGGAGATCGTCCGGCTCAGCAAAATGCCCGTCATCGACGCCTTGTCGGGACTCCTGCGTCTCCGCCAGGCGGCGGCCATCGTCTGGAACGCCGGTTAGCCCCCACGTGTTGGCAACCACCGCCAACTTGCCGCCATGGCGTTTGTCCCTTGCGGCGATGCCCTTGACAGTGGGGCCGGCTGCCAACACGACGAAACGATACGGGGCGACTACAAGGGGGCCCGGCGGTTCGAGCCCGCTGCACCGGTCGGCGCCGTTTTATAACCCGCCGCTGCGGCTCTGGAGTCTAGGCCTCGTTTCCCGAGCGGAACCTGGTCGTCCTGTAAAGCCAGGATCACCGGTGGCAGCCGTTGGCCGGCGCGACCACCCCGACTGTCTAAATAAAAGGCAATTCCGGACAAATCAATGACTGTCTGGCATGCGGCCAAAACTTCGCACCGGACAGCGTTTCAATGCGGCGGTGCGTCATAATTTATTAAGCAAGTTTTCAGGTTAGGTTAATATAAGGCTAAGGTGAGGGGCGCAGGCCCACCAAACAGACGCTTTAGAAAAGAGGGCCTCCATGGGTATCGAGATCCAATCCCGCAATCTGGCGATCGTGCCGACGGCTGCTGACACCTTGGTGGCCATCCGGCCCCTGCCGGTCCGTCCGACGCTGGTTGCCCTGCGGGACAGTTCCTCGATCTCGCCCATGGCCCGTTTCACGTTCATGCCGATGTTGCGCTTCTTCGGCACCGAAGCGGCGAATTTCTCCGACTTCTTCCAGGGCTTTCATACCGGTTCCGACCTCAAGATCTCGGCCAAGGGCTTCGTCGGCAGCGGCATGGTCAAGGGCTCCGGCAAGACGGTCAGCCTGACGGCCGATCAGATGCAGATGGACCTGCACATCAAGTCCCCCATCGGCAACGGCGATCTCAACCTCGACCTGCGCAAAGAGGGCGACGGCTATCACCTCTATTCTCCGCAGAACTGGGACGCCACCGTCGTCCAACAGGGCAATACCCTGACGGTCACCAACAAGACGAACCCGGATCAGACGATCACGATGACCCGGCCCGGTTCCGGCGAAGTGGAAGTCCTCACCAAAGGCTTCGGTTACGACAAGAAGACCCTCGTCGCCAAGGCCCAGAACTAATCACGGGACGTCGGTCCACCCCGAAAAGGCCCGGAGCTGCACTGTCAGCCCCGGGCCTTTTGAGGCGTTGGTCCGGTGCGTCGGCCGGGGTGATGGCCGGATCGATATCTGATTGGCGCTTGGTACCCGATTTCTGTTCGTGTGTTAAATTGCCGCCATGACTTTTGATCCACGCCACCGCAGCAAAGCCATCACCGAAGGCCCCGCCCGGGCCCCCGCCAGAGCCATGCTCCACGGCATCGGCTTTTCACCGGAAGACCTCAAGAAGCCGATCATCGGCATCGCCAACACCTGGACTGAGGTGATGCCCTGCAACTTCCACCTGCGCAAGCTGGCGGAATGGGTCAAGGCAGGCGTGCGCGCCGCCGGCGGCACGCCCATGGAGTTCAACACGATCGCCGTCAGCGATGGCGTGATCATGGGCACCGAGGGCATGAAGGCGTCGCTGATCAGTCGCGAAGTCATCGCCGACTCGATCGAGCTCGTCGGCCGCGGTCACCTCTTCGATGCCGTGATCTGCCTGGTCGGCTGCGACAAGACCCTCCCCGGTGCCGCCATGGCGCTGCTGCGCCTGGACGTGCCCGGTCTCGTCCTCTACGGCGGCTCCATCGCCCCGGGCCGTTTCGAAGGCCGGGACGTGACGATCCAGGACGTCTTCGAGGCCGTGGGCGCCCACGCCGCCGGCAAAATGTCGGCAGAAGCCCTGGCCGAACTTGAAGCCGCCGCCTGTCCAGGTGCCGGCGCTTGCGGCGCCCAGTTCACAGCCAACACGATGGCCCTGACCCTGGAGTTTTTGGGCATGTCACCCGTCGGCTACGCCACGATCCTCGCCGAGGATCCCCGCAAGGAAGCCGCCTCGCGCGCCGCCGGAGCCTTGGCCGTGCGGCTTTTGAATGAGGGGGTCTTCCCCCGCCAGCTGATCACGCCGAAGTCCTTCGAAAACGCCATCGCCAGCGTGGCCACGACGGGCGGCTCGACGAATGCCGTGCTGCACCTCCTCGCCTTGGCCCAG